>CANNRV010000153.1 GCA_947508145.1 Comamonadaceae bacterium | reverse complement strand
GGCATATTGGAAGACCCGAATTACGCGCCCGACGACAGCATGTGGCGCTTGACCGTCAGCCCTGAAAAAGCACCGAACAAACCGCAAATCATTGAACTCACCTACAAACACGGCGACGTGGTGGCGATTGACGGCGTGCGCATGTCACCCGCCAAAGTGCTGGCCCACTTGAACACCGTCGGCGGCAAACACGGCATCGGTCGCTTGGACAAAGTGGAAAACCGCTATGTCGGTATGAAAAGCCGGGGCTGCTATGAAACACCCGGCGGCACGATTCTGCTGTCCGGCCACCGCGCCATCGAATCCATCACCTTAGACCGCGAAGTCTTGGCGCTGAAAGAAGACCTGATGCCGCGTTATGCACGTCTGGTTTACAACGGCTACTGGTTCAGCCCCGAGCGCGAACTGTTACAAGGCTTGATAGACGCATCTCAAGCCACGGCCAACGGCAAAGTTCGCTTGAAGCTGTACAAAGGCACCATCATGTGCGTGGGCCGCGAGAGCAAAACCGACAGCTTGTTTGACACCCGCATCGCCACATTTGACGACGACGGCGGCGCTTACAACCAGGCCGATGCCGGAGGCTTCATCAAACTCAACGCCTTGCGCATGCGCATCGCCGGCAACCTGAAAAACGAGCGCGAAGCCAAAGCCGCATCCCGCAAAACCCCCGTCAAGAAAAAGGCCTGACCCATGTCCACCGAACATATTCCCGGCGTAAGCATCGCCACCAAAGCCAATGTGTTTTTCGACGGCAAGTGCGTCAGCCACGCCATCGTCACACCCAGTGGTGAGAAAAAATCCGTAGGCGTGGTGCTGCCCTCGCACCTGACCTTCAACACCGCTGCGCCTGAAATCATGGAGTGCGTGGCCGGTGCCTGCGAATACAAACTCGCTGGCTCTGAAACATGGCAACACAGCAATGCCGGCGACAAGTTCAGCGTGGGAGCCAACTCATCGTTTGAGATCAAGGTGGCTGAAAGCTACCACTACATTTGTCATTTCGGTTGAAACGATTGAGTCAGTAAAAAAGCCACCCTAGGGTGGCTTTTTCTTTGTCTGAAGAAATCACGCGGCTATCAAACGGCGTTTGGCGTCTTCAAATTCACGTTTGAACTGCGCAATCAAATCAGCGGTGCTCTGCACTTTGTCGATCACACCAATGCCTTGGCCGCAACCCCAAATGTCTTTCCATGCTTTGGTTTTATCGCCTGCAAAATTCATTTTGCTGGGGTCGCTCTCTGGGAGATTGTCCGGATCCATGCCCGCGCTGCGAATGGAAGGCGCCAAATAATTACCATGCACGCCGGTGAATAAATTGCTGTAGACAATATCATCAGAGTTACTGTTGACAATGCATTGCTTGTACTCTTCTGCCGCACGCGCTTCGTCGGTGGCAATAAAGGCTGAGCCTATGTAGGCGAAATCAGCGCCCATGGCCAACGAAGCCAAAATAGCACCCCCATTGGCAATGGAGCCACTCAGCGCCAGAGGGCCGTCAAACCATTGGCGAATTTCCTGAATCAATGCAAAGGGGTTTTTCACACCTGCATGGCCGCCCGCACCGGTTGCCACTGCAATCAAGCCGTCAGCGCCTTTTTCAATCGCCTTGTGCGCGAACTTGTTGTTGATGATGTCATGCATCACCACACCGCCATAGCTGTGTGCCGCTTGGTTGATCTCCTCGCGGGCACCCAATGAAGTGATGATCAGCGGCACCTTGTATTTCACACACAAGGCCATGTCCTCTTCCAAACGCTCATTGCTTTTGTGAACGATTTGATTGATGGCAAAAGGCGCGGCAGGTCGCTCTGGGTGTGCCCGGTCATGCGCCGCCAGTGCTTCAGTGATTTCAGCCAGCCACTCATCCAATTGAGAAAGAGGACGGGCATTCAAGGAGGGCATGGAGCCGACCACGCCGTTGATACACTGCGCGATCACAGTTTTGGGGTTGCTGATGATGAACAGCGGAGAGGCAATGACAGGAAATGTCATTGTTGAAAAAATAGATGGAAGTTTGGACATGAAGGGCTCCGGTTGTAATTCTGTGATGAAAAATTCAGTGTGAGGGTGCAACTGCTAAGAGCGCTTTGGGGTTGGTGCTGGCGATGGCCTAAAAGGTTCTGGTGATACCTCATGGACTTGCCCGGCCAGCATTTCCCGAACTAATAGCAGCAATTCGGCAGCTAGATCTACTGTGGCTTCATAGGCTTTCAACTGCTTAGTTTTAAGCTTTTTAGTTTTCGAGGGCATGACATTCATACATAAGCGCAAGACTCAAGAGGTTATCAGGGATAGTGATCATGTTGCCAAAACTGTAGATCACTGACTTTGTAATTTTTCTTTCAGCCACACTTTAATCAGTGACTGATAAGGAACATCGCGGGCGTTTGCTGCCACTTTGATGCCATCCAACAAATGCTGAGGAAGCCGCAAAGATATCGTCTTGGTGCTTGGTCGCAAATTGGGAAGCGTGACTTTTTGAGCTGTCGTCCAATCGACGAAATCTGTGGTGTCGTGACTTTCCCAAAACGCTTTTTCCTCCGCTTCAGTTTTGAAAGCTGGAATCGTCTGTTTAATTGGCTGCTTGTTCATAAACAATGCGCTCCTTTTTGTGCATGTCTCTGGCAGAAATGACCCTGATCAATTCTCCTGCTTTGCGAAGAGTGAACGTGATGTGCAGACGCCTGCCTTCATCAGATTGTCCCAACGCATGAAACCGTGGCTCACTTTGGCTGTGGAATGTATCTTCAAGTGTTAGCAAGGGTGAATTAAAAAAGACTTGTTCTGCCTCGGCCTTGGAAACACCGTGTTTTTCATTCTTACGCTCATTGCCTGCATCCCAGTTGAAGCCAATGATTGCGGACAGATCGATCATGATTTGTATATTACCATCATCTACATTTTTGAAAAATTTTGCGCATTACTTCATTTGATGCCTTCGGTAGTAAATACCCAACTTTGTTTGGATTGCCGGGGGTTTCAGTCATTCAATTTGTGGAAGTGCTTTGTACTTCAGATTTGGCAATGGATAAAAATTACTGATTCTTCAAAAACTGAGATGCATCAACGCCTGTTTGAATTTTAACTTTTTGAATCATTTGCTCTGAAATACGTTTGAATTCATTGTGTTTTTCTAATGAATTATTCGTTTCCTGGAAAAGCGTTTTGATTTCAGATATGCATTTAGTTGTTGGCTCAAGAGATGCCCAACACACACTTGATTCATTTATTAATATTGCAAACGTCATAGAATAAATTTTCAATCCATTCTCTTCTGAATTTTGATTGCTGATTACAGCCAATGGAATTTGTTTTATTTTTAGTAAAGCGAAATCATCTATCCTCATGCACTGTCGCAATCGAGGCGTCCCTATTAACAATCCATCCCCAATGCAGATAAGTTTGATTTTTTCGCCCTTTTTTAACGAGGCTAAAAAATTAACATAACCATCGGCCATAGATGCATGAGGTGATATGAATGAGTTTTGATTGCCTTGAAATTTGATGTAATAGCTTTCGCCGATACCTCGATCAATCGATCCAACCACTCCTTCAATCAATATCGTTTTTTTAAGAAACTTTAAATCCGCAGCAACTTCATTTTTTTCATATTCTCTTTGTAAATCGACTGCATTAATTTTAACAATATCACCGGTTATTTTTCTCATTTGTTCATCGCCAACTTCACTTCCGTCTAATTCAGTCTTGACATGGTCTAGCAGCAGGTTCTTGTAAATCAAATCTTCTTGCTGATTAAGAACATATCGCTTCTCGCCGCTGCAAGCTGTAAGCGTCATAAAAACAAAAAATAAATTTAGAAAATAGATTTTCATTTAGTTTGCCTCTTTATTTGATCCCTCTGGAATTTTGTAAATTGCCAACAATAAAACGGTTCTATTTGCGAATATCTGCTTCCCGCAATCTGATTTTTTGCCTGTATGCGATTTTGGATTTGTCATCCCGGCCCCTCACATGTGTTGCATCCGATGCCCCCGCAAGCGGCTCTTGCAAGAACATATCTTGCAATTACTATAGCTTAATAAATAAAATAATTTAAATATTTATGACTAAATATTGAAGGAGAGGGGCTCTGCCCTCACTTCCTGGCTATCTCGTTTGCTTAAAACGCTTCCAACGCCATGGCAGTCACACTGTGTGCACCATGAACGATGCCGTCACGCACAGACGGTGCTTTGCTCAAAATGTGGTCGGCGTAAAAAAGTGCGGTCACCATCTTGGCTTGCATGAAAGCGGTGTCGCTGTCGCCTGCGGCCAGCGCATGGTGAGCAGCCAGGTAGCTGCGGCCCAATTGCCAACCAGACACCACATTACCTGCCAGCATCAAATACGGCACGCTGCCTGCATAGGCGGCGTTCGGGTCGCTGGCGGCGGTGTCGACAATGAAATTCACCACATCCAAAAAGGCTGTACGCGCGGCAGCCAAGCGCTGTGCAATCGCTTTGGCATCGTCTGTGCCGATATGCAGCAAGTCGGCTTCGGTTTTTTCCATTTGCGCGGCCAAGGCTTTGGGCGTTTGGCCACCGTCACGCGCGGTTTTTCGGCCCACCAAGTCATTGGCCTGAATCGCTGTTGTGCCTTCGTAAATCGTCAGAATTTTTGCGTCACGGTAGTACTGCGCTGCACCGGTTTCTTCAATAAAACCCATGCCACCATGCACTTGCACGCCTAGCGATGTCACTTCCAAACTCATCTCGGTGCTAAAGCCTTTGACCAACGGCACCATGTATTCGTACACCGCGTTGTTTTGTTTGCGTGTGTCCGCATCGGTGTGGTGATGCGCCGCGTCATAAGCAGCAGCAGCCACACTGGCCATGGCGCGGCAGCCTTCGGTGTAAGCGCGCATGGTCATCAGCATGCGGCGCACATCTGGGTGGTGAATGATGGGCGCTGAGGCTTTGATAGAGCCGTCCACCGGGCGGCTTTGCACACGCTCGCGCGCGTACTGCACGGCTTTTTGGTAGGCGCGGTCAGCCACAGAAATGCCTTGAACGCCCACCGCGTAACGGGCGGCGTTCATCATGATGAACATGTATTCC
>CANNRV010000152.1 GCA_947508145.1 Comamonadaceae bacterium | reverse complement strand
ATTCGCCTTGTGATCGCGTGCAGCTTGCTGGCAGGTTTGACATTGTTTGTCAGCAACGGCATGTCCAACACCAACGATGAATGCGTGTGGAACACGGTCACCAAACAATGCACGCCTGATTCGCAACTGTATTTACAACCGGTGGCCCACCTGGACCCGGAGCAAATGCAATTGCACGAAGCGGGCAAGACCCAGTTCAACACTGTCTGGACATTTGCACCGCGGCTTGACGGTGTGTGGGGCATGGGCCCGTTTTTTCTGGCGAACAACTGCTCGGGTTGCCACATCAACAACGGACGCGGTATCACCACCGAGCAACTCAACAAACCGGTGTTTCAGCAGTTGGTGCGTTTGTCGGTTCGCAAACCCGGCACGGACGAGACCATGCCGCACCCCGCTTACGATGGTCAAATTCAGGTGTTCACTTTTGAGGGCGGATTGGTCGAGCCCAGCACCGGCGAGGCCGATGTGTTCATACGCTGGGTACCGCAGATGGTGACATTGGCTGACGGCGCACAAGTGGAATTACGCAAGCCTGTATTGAAAATCACCAATGAAAAATTCGGCCCGATTGACGACACTGTGTTGAAGTCGGTGCGCAACGGTCCCGCGTTATTCGGCTTGGGTTATTTGGAAGCTGTGCCGGAAGCAGACATCTTGGCGATAGCCACAGCGCAAAAAGCCATGGGCTTTAACGGTCGCCCCAATTACGTGGCCGACGATGCCACGTTCAAACGCAAGCTCGGACGTTTCGGCTGGAAAGCGAATCAACCCTCTATCAACCAACAAGTGGCAGCGGCTCACCTAGGCGATATTGGTGTGACCACTTCTTTGTATCAGGACCAGGATTGCACGGCAGTGCAAAAAGCTTGTTATGAGTCAGTGTCGAAATACGCCAAGCCCGAGTTGACCGACGAGGCTTGGAACGCGGTGAATTTTTTCATGCGAGCCACTGAAGCACCGCGCTCACGCTTGCACAACGACCCGCAAACTGAACGTGGCAAACAATTGTTTACTGACTTGCAATGCGCGGTCTGCCATGTGCCTTCATTGAAAACCGGTAGCTATCCGGCGTTACCTGCGATTGAGCACAAAACCTTTGCCGCTTACACCGATTTGTTGTTGCATGACATGGGTGAAGCGTTGGCAGATGGCAGACCGGATTTCAAGGCCAGCGGCAACGACTGGCGCACCGCGCCCTTGTGGGGTGTGGGCTTGGCAGACCGGGTCAACGGCGGTATGTTTTTACTGCACGACGGGCGTGCGCGTAATGTCGAGGAAGCCATACTCTGGCATGGCGGTGAAGCCAAATATGCTTCGGAAAATTACAAACGACTGCCAGAGGTGGATAGGCAGTCACTGCTTAGCTTTGTCAATTCACTCTGACATGTCGATAAAGACACAATCTCAAGCCAGTGTCGGCGTGTGTAAATCAGGCAATGCGCAAGAACGCTTTTAAGGCATCCAGTGTTTCGTCCGGCGATTCGCTCATCTGGTGGTGACCATTGGGAATCATCAATACCTTCAAATCAATGCTGTTTTCTTTGGCCTGTTTGATCAAAGGCTGTGCGCCTTTGGGCGTGGTCATTTGATCTGATTCACCCAGCACCATCAACACCGGACACTTCACCGAAGCCATGGCCTGCAAGCCCTGGTCGTAGCTGTTGCACGCATTGAAGCCGGTGTAAAACAGGTTGACTTGTGTATTGCTGGCCAATACGCGACGGCCCAAGGCCAGACCAGCACCGAACACCCAGCTGCCTGCACCGGAAGGCGGTGCCAATGTGGCGCGAGAAAACACATTCGTCATGTGCAAGGCCTTCTGAGGCGTGTCGCGGGATGCATCCAGCAAGCCTTGCGAGACTTGCATTGGGTAGGCCGTTCCCACCAACGCCAAATGCGTGACACGCTCGCCTAAATCAGCCGCAGCTTGCAGGCAAATCAGCGAACCGAAACTGTGCCCCGCCAATGCAGCTTGTTTGATGTCGAGCGCATCCAGCAAACCTTTGACAAAGGCCGCGCCCTCTTGTACTGTGGCCGGTGGCGCACCTGCGCTTTTGCAATGGCCGGGCAAATCGACGGCCAATATGTTCCAGCCGTGGTGCGCCAAATAGCGGCTTTGCAGCAACCACACACTGTGGTCGCACAACACACCGTGTACCAACACGACAGTGGGTTGCGCCGGGTTGAAATCTTTACCGCCGGTGTAGGCGTAACTGCGGTGACCGTTCACATCGATGTACATGTTGTGTTCCTTTAAACGGCTTGTTAAGCGGCCTTTTCAGCGGCACGCAAGGCACGCTTTAAGTCATCAATCAAATCGGTGGGGTCTTCGAGTCCGACTGACAGACGGATGGTGCCCGCCCCAATGCCGGCAGAGGCCAATGCTTCGTCACTCATGCGGAAATGCGTGGTGCTGGCCGGGTGAATCACCAGCGATTTGCTGTCACCCACATTCGCCAAATGGCTGAAAAGTTTCAAGGCTTCAATGAAGGCACGGCCTTGTTCGCGTGTGCCCTTGATGTCAAAGCTGAACACCGATCCCGCGCCGCGCGCACCACCGCGCAACAGCTTTTGCGCCAATGCATGGCTGGGATGGTTTTCCATCAAGGGGTGACCGACGCGCGACACCAGCGGATGCGCCGCCAAAAACGCGACGATTTTTTCGGTGTTGGCCAAATGCCGTTCCATGCGCAAGGGCAGCGTTTCCATGCCTTGCAAAATCAGCCAGGCCGAGTGTGGACTGAGGCACGCGCCGAAGTCGCGCAAGCCCTCGCGACGTGCACGCAGCAAAAACGCACCCACTGTGCTTTCTTCGGAAAACACCATGTTGTGAAAGCCTTCATAACGCTCTGTCAACTCGGGAAATTTGCCGCTCTTTTCCCAATCGAAAGAACCGCCGTCGACCACTACGCCGCCAATTACTGTGCCGTGGCCGCTTAAAAATTTGGTCGCCGAGTGGTAGAGCAAGTCCGCGCCCAATGACAGCGGTTGCAGCAAATACGGCGTGGACAGCGTGGCATCGACCAGCAAAGGCACGCCGTGGTCGTGCGCGATTTGCGACACCACTGGAATGTCCAGCACATCCAGCCCTGGGTTGCCTACGGTCTCTCCGAACAGCAACTTGGTGTTCGGGCGGATGGCGGCGCGCCAAGCATCGATGTCGTTTGGATGCACGAAAGTGGTTTCAACGCCAAAGCGGCGCATGGTGTAGTGCAGCAGATTGTGCGAGCCACCATACAAAGCCGAACTGGCAACGATGTGCGAGCCCGCGCCCATCAGCGTGGCCACGCTCAAGTGCAAGGCCGCCTGGCCGCTGGCGGTGGCGATGGCACCTATGCCGCCCTCAAGTGCGGCAATCCGCTGCTCGAAGACGGCGGTGGTTGGGTTGCTGATGCGACTGTAGACGTGACCGGCACGCTCAAGGTTAAACAGCGAAGCCGCTTGGTCGGAGGACTCAAACACGAACGAGGTGGTCAAGTGAATCGGCACAGCGCGTGCGCCTGTGGCGGGGTCGGGCTGGCTACCGGCGTGCAGGGCCAGCGTGTCGAAATGGGGATCGGCGTAACCGGGCATGGAAACCTCAGGGTAGGGTGGAGATGCTGATTGTGGAGCATGTCACTGAGCAAACCTCATGGTCGGGGCTTCAGATGCAAACAAATGAAACCCAATGAATGGCAGCGGTCTTCGCCATTGTCTTTGCGTCAAGCTTCAACCATCAATGCAGTGTTTCACTCAAACTCGGCTATATTGAATCCATAGCTTGCAACACGGGCACAGGGAGACACATATGAAAGTCAGCGACATACTGCGTAGCAAGGGCAACACGCTCTACACGATTGCGCCTTTGGTCCCATTGGCCGAGGCGGTGAAAACCATGGCCGAACACGATCTGGGTTCTATTCTGGTGATGGACCATGGCGATCTGGTTGGCATTCTGACGTTTCGTGAAGTGATACTGGCGCTGAACAACAACGGCGGCATTCTGGGCAATACCACCGTGCGTGGTGCCATGGACGACCACCCGCTCACCTGTTCCCCAGACACCGAACTCGACGAAGTGCGCCGCATGATGCTGGAGCGCCATGCGCGTTATTTGCCAGTGATGAGCAACCGCCAGTTGATGGGCGTGGTCAGTTTTTACGACGTCGCCAAGGCGGTGGTCGACAGCCAGAACTTCGAGAACAAAATGCTCAAGGCTTACATACGTGATTGGCCCGAAGAACAGGGCAGCAAGGCTAATTAAACACAGTCAAATTAAAATTAATTGCCATATACTTGAGGTGTATCCCAAGGAGAGGCCTATGACTGTTACCACGGTCTTCACCAATAACCGCTCGCAGGCTGTGAGATTGCCAGCTGATGTGCGTTTACCTGATGACGTTAAAAAAGTGGAAGTGCGAGCCCGAGGAGCCGATCGCATCATTTCTCCTGTCGGTCAAACTTGGGATCAATTCTTCATGAGTGGTCCTATGGTTTCCGACGATTTTTTACCTGAGCGTGCATCACAAACACAAGCCGAACGTGAAGCGCTGTGATGTTGAAATATCTGCTTGACACCAATATTGTGATTTATGTGATCAAGCGGCGGCCGATGGAGGTGAAGTCAAAGTTCAATGACAACGCCGGGCGCATGGCCATATCAGCCATCACTTTGTCAGAGCTCTACCATGGGGCTGAAAAAAGCGCCAGAGTGGCGCAAAACCTGCAAGTCATAGAGGAATTTGCCAGCCATTTACAGGTCTTACCCTATTCCGCTAATGCATCACAGCATTACGGTGCGATTCGAAGTCAATTGGAAAAGGCAGGGCAACCTATTGGCGTGAACGATTTGCATATTGCGGCCCATGCCCGAAGCGCAGGACTGGTCGTTGTGACCAATAACGTCACTGAATTTGCCCGTATTCCCGGGTTAATGGTGGAAAACTGGGTCGATGAGGCTCAGACCAGCCAAAAGCGCCTCACCCCCTGAGCCTGCCCCTCATGGATAATCCCTCGGATGAGCGGAAACACCTTAGGCACTTTATTGACAGTCACCAATTTTGGTGAATCCCACGGCCCGGCCATAGGCTGTGTCAT
>CANNRV010000151.1 GCA_947508145.1 Comamonadaceae bacterium | reverse complement strand
TCGAACGCCACCACGTCGCCATGCTTGGCTTCCCAGTGCGGGTCCAGCAATTGTTTTTTAAGCAAATGCGCACCGGCCTGCTCCAACCACAGGGGGTCTATGTTGGCAATGCCGCGCCCAAACAATCGCGTGGTTTCCACCAGCTCAGCACACACCAACCACTTGCCCGGTTTTTTCTTCAGATGCACGCCGGGGTGACGGTAAAACTTGATGCCGCGTGCACCCAAATACACATCGTCTTCGTCCTGCTTGCAACCTATGTTGCCAAGCAATCCGGTCAACATGGATTGATGCAATTGCTCGTAACTGGCGGGTTTGTCGTTCATCACCCAGCGCTGTTCGTTCACCACGCTCAGCAATTGCGAATGCACATCGCGCCATTCGCGCCAACGCCGGATGTTGATGAAGTTTTGCCGCAACAGGTTTTCATACTGGCGGTTGCTGAGTTTGTGGGTCGCGCCTGTTGTGGTGGGAGGACTCTTGCCTTGGGCTTGCTTGGCGTTCACGTTTGAACGAACATCTTGGTGGGCAGTTGCTGCGCTCTCGCCGCCGCGCGAAGCTTCCAGCCAATCCCACAAACGCAAATAGCCGCTGAACTCGCTTTTTTCATCCTTGAATTTGGCATGCGCTTGATCGGCTTGTGTTTGCGCTTGTAACGGTCGATCGCGCACATCCTGCACACTCAAAGCAGACGCGATGATCAACACTTCTCTGAGTGAATGCAGCTCACGCGCAGCCAAAATCATGCGGGCCACGCGCGGGTCCAAAGGCAGTTTGGCCAAGGCCTTGCCTATGGGTGTCAGGCTGTTGTCCTCGTGCACAGCGCCCAACTCGGTCAGCAATTGAAAACCATCGGCAATCGCTTTGGGACGCGGCGCCTCCAGAAAAGGGAAATCCGCCACATCGCCTAAGTGCAGCGACATCATGCGCAAAATCACACCGGCGAGTGAGCTGCGCAATATTTCCGGCTCGGTGAAACGTGGTCTGCCGTTGAAATCTTTTTCGTCGTACAAGCGTATGCAAATGCCATCTGCCACGCGGCCGCAGCGACCGGCACGCTGGTTCGCCGCCGATTGGCTGATGGGCTCGACCAGCAACTGTTCTACCTTGCTGCGAAAGCTGTAGCGCTTGACGCGTGCTAAACCAGCATCGATGACAAAACGAATGCCGGGCACGGTCAATGATGTTTCAGCGACATTGGTGGCCAACACAATGCGCGGTGCTCCGCCAGTTTCGAAGACGCGCTCTTGTTCGGCTTGCGTCAGCCGTGCGAACAGCGGCAGCACATCCACGTGGCGCGTGTACGCGTTGTGCGACAAGTGACCTCGCAAGTGTTCGGCGGCTTCGCGTATCTCGCGCTCGCCCGGCAAAAACACCAGAATGTCACCGCGCGGTGCGCCACTCCACAACTCATCCACTGCTTCAGAAATGGCATTGCTTATGTCGTATTCGCGGCTTTCTTCCCAAGGCCGGTAACGCATTTCCACAGGGAAGGTGCGGCCCGACACCATCAGCACCGGCGCCGGGCCTTTGGCGCTGGCGAAATGCTGGGCGAACCTATCGGCATCAATGGTCGCTGAGGTGATGATGATTTTTAAATCGGGGCGGCGCGGCAGTATTTGTCTGAGGTAGCCCAATAAAAAATCGATGTTCAAGCTGCGCTCGTGCGCCTCGTCAATGATCAGCGTGTCGTAGGCCAGCAGCAGCGGATCGGTTTGCGTCTCGGCCAGCAAAATGCCGTCGGTCATCAGCTTGACCGAGGCATCGCGCGACAGCTTGTCTTGGAAACGCACTTTGTAGCCGACCACCTCGCCTAAGGGTGTTTTCAGTTCTTCGGCGATGCGTTTGGCGACCGAGGTGGCGGCAATGCGACGGGGTTGGGTGTGGCCGATGATTTGGCGGCGTTTGGGTTTAGAGAAAGTGGGGTGAGAGGCCGATAAATCGGGATCTGACCCCAACTTATCAGGCACTGACCCTTTATCTCCACCCAATTTCTCAGGCGCAGCAACCGGTTTCCAGCTTCCCCTGCCCAGCGCCAAAGCCATTTTGGGCAGTTGCGTGGTTTTGCCCGACCCGGTTTCGCCACACACAATCACCACTTGGTGCGCTTGTATGGCCGACATGATGTCGTCTCGGCGGGCACTGACCGGCAGGTCTTCAGGAAAATCGATGGTGTGGGGCGGCTGAATCACGGCTGGATTATTCCACGTCACAGGTTCACATATTCACGTGCTACACTGATTCACGTGAAACTTGGCTGGAGTTGCAATATGACCAATCTCACCATTTCCTTGGACGAAAACCTCGTCAAACAAGCTCGCATCAAAGCCATTCAAGAAGGCACTTCGCTCAGCGCCAAGGTGCGCGAAATGCTGGCAGCCTACGTGCGGCAAGACCTGCCCAGCACATCTGCAGTTATCCCCAAACTGCCCGTTTCTAAAGCCTCGGGCGGCCTGCTGCCAGGCATAGACCCTTCCAGCAATCGATCGTTTTATCAAGCCTTGGATGCCGATACGGACATCCTAAAACTGAAATGACGCCTGACGTTAATGTGTTGGTGTCGGCTTACCGCCCGGATCACCCGCACCACCTCAGCGCTCGCCATTGGTTAGACGAAGCCGTGCTTCAAACTGCAAATGGCAGAGCCAGTTTGGTACTTTTAGGCATGGTGGTGACCGGATTTATCCGCATCACCACCCACCCCAAAATATTCCATGAAATCGATGCTTTGCAAGATGTAAGCGACTTTATCGACAGCCTGCTCAGTTGTCCCGGAGTGCAGTTTCAAGCCAGTGGTGCTTCCTGGTCGCATTTGCGGGAACTGTGCCTGACAAAGCAAGTCAGGGGCAATCTGGTCAGCGATACATGGCTTGCGGCAACAGTCATGCAATCTGGTGAGACACTATGTACATTCGATCGCGACTTCAAGCGACTTGTGCCCAATGACCAACTGATTTTGCTCAAGCCCTAACGATACAAACAAATGTCCAACGTTTTCAATTTCACCTTTGTCCCCTGGTTCCGCTCGGTCGCGCCCTACATACACATGCACCGTGGCAAAACCTTTGTGGTTGCAATATCCGGTGAGGCCATCGCGGCGGGCAAGTTGCCCAGCCTGGTGCAAGACCTGGCGATGATCCAAAGCATGGGCGTGAAAGTGGTTCTGGTGCACGGCTTTCGTCCTCAGGTGAACGAACAACTATTGGCAAAAGGACACACCCCGAAATACTCACACGGCATACGTATCACCGACGGCGTGGCATTAGACTGTGCGCAAGAGGCCGCCGGTCAACTGCGCTATGAAATTGAAGCGGCGTTCAGCCAAGGCTTGCCAAATACGCCCATGGCAGGCGCGACCATTCGCGTCATCTCAGGCAACTTCATCACCGCGCGGCCGGTGGGCATTGTGGATGGTGTGGATTTTCAGCATTCAGGACTGGTGCGCAAAGTCGATGTTCCTGGCATCAGCAAAACGCTCAGTCTGGGTGCCATGGTGCTGTTGTCACCCTTTGGTTTTTCACCGACCGGCGAAGCGTTCAACCTGACCATGGAAGAAGTGGCCACCTCGGTGGCCATTGCCTTGCAGGCAGACAAACTCCTGTTTGTCACCGAAGTGCCTGGCATTCGTATCAAACCCATGGAGCCTGCTTCAGACGACAACCCGATAGACACTGAAATGCCGCTGGATGTAGCGGAACAATTGCTCGCCGACGCACCGCCTGCGAATCAACCCACAGACATCGCTTTTTATTTGCAACACTGTGTGAAGGCCTGCAAACACGGGGTGGAGCGCAGCCACATACTTCCCTTCGCGGTCGATGGTGTTTTGCTATTAGAAATTTACGTGCACGACGGCATAGGCACCATGGTGGTGGATGAACGCTTGGAGAGTTTGCGTGAAGCCACACCGGACGATTTAGGCGGCATCTTGCAATTGATTGAACCGTTTGAGAGCGACGGCACACTGGTGCGCCGCGAACGCACTGAAATAGAGCGCGACATCGGCAACTACTCTGTCATCGAACACGATGGGGTGATCTTCGGTTGCGCCGCGCTCTACCCCTACCCCGAAAACAAAACCGCTGAAATGGCTGCACTGACCGTATCGCCGCATTCGCAAGGTCAGGGGGATGGAGAAAAAATCCTGCGCCGCATTGAACAACGGGCGCGTCACCTCGGTGTGGAAAGTATTTTTGTGCTGACCACGCGCACCATGCATTGGTTTTTAAAGCGTGGTTTTGTGCAAGTGCCTATCGAATGGCTGCCGCAAGCGCGTTTGCGCAAATACAGCCCGGACCGCAAAAGTGTGGTGCTGATGAAAAAACTGTCTCAGGGTTGAGGCTCAAAGTGTGCGTCATTCGCTGCGTGAAAACGCGATTGAATCTTGCGCCACACCACCAGCAACAACCACAAGCCCATGGCCACAAAAGCGACAAACGACCAATTGGCAATGGAGCCGCCTAAAAAAGTCCAGTCGATTTTGGTGCAGTCGCCACTGCCTCTGAAGATAAGTGGAATGGCGCGTTGCAGTGGAAACGATTCGATCATGCCGTAAAAGTCACGCCCGCAGCTGACGATGTTTGGCGGATACCACTGCAACCAGGATTGACGCGCGGCCACAAATGCACCAAAGCCCGCCATCACTGTGCTCAGCAACACCAACAGCTGCTGAACCCGGGTGTGTTTGATCACCAGCGCAATCACTGCCAGCAAGCCGATGACAGTCATGGCATAGCGTTGCACGATGCACATGGGGCAAGGCTCCAAGCCCACCACGTGTTGCAGATACAAACCAAATCCAAGCATGCCGGCACAGCCCAAGGCCAGCAAAGCCCAGCTTAAGCGCAGGTTCAATGGGTTCCAAAGTTTTAATAGCATCTTGATGTCACAGTTATCAGGTAAGAGTTGGCATTATCCGCCTGCCATGCCATACGGCTTTGCGTATGTCTGGGGCAAAAGGGCAAGCAAAGCTTGCTACAGTCACGGCTTTGTCTGACACACGCAAGGATACCCATGGCACGCACCGTTCACTGCATCAAATTGGAAAAAGAAGCCGAAGGCTTGGACTTCCCGCCCTACCCCGGCGACCTTGGTA
>CANNRV010000150.1 GCA_947508145.1 Comamonadaceae bacterium | reverse complement strand
TAACCCGGCCCTTTTGAATCCGGCGTTCCCCAACGCAAGTCGTAATCCACGCCCTTGTAGCCGGTCACCGTGCTCGCACCGCTCAACGCGCTTACGCTGCGCACCACGGCATTGGGATCGGTGATGGGGGTTTTTGCTGTGGTCAATTGCGATTGCAAAAACGGTTTTTCTGCCGAGCCGTCGCGGGTGACGGTGGTGCCATCCGAATACACCGACACAATAGGTTCAACCTTGGGCGCTGTGACGGGACTTGTGCCATCCCAGTTGTTTGGGTACTTGGCAGCTTGCAACACCGGGTCTTTGGTATTGGCAGGTGTCTGGAAGTCATACACACTCACGCCCTGGTTGATCAACGGCACTGTGCTGGCGGTTCCGCCCCCGCCACCACCACCGCATGCAGCCAAGCACATGCATGCGCCAACAAGCCAAACTCTGTTCAAAGAAACATTCATAGAACACTATTAATAATTAATTAATTGGCATATTAATTAAAAATTCATATCAAAGTATTGTTTTTAGCGGCAACCAGCAGTCGGACTGGCGCTTGTGGCTGGTCTGCGCCACCAGCGCATTGCTGGTGCTGAACACCCGAGTACATGGGTTGTGGTTGATGCTGGCCGGTGCGCTGGCGGGTGCTGTGCTCGGGTTGTGAGTCCCGCAGTTAAGTCTCTGACAACTGGCGGATTGGAGAAGGCCAATGGCCGCTCAAGCCATCAATTCATTTGCAAATACTGTTTAATTTGTAAAAATTATTTAGCAATTTAGCAAATTCGAAACCATAATGCCGCTTATTTGATCAAATTTTTGCTAATTATCATATTTTATGAGCTATTTATTAGCTATCATAAGCACCAATTTAGAACTTTTTAAGCGTTAAAACGTTCTTTATTCTTATTCAGCCGGGTACTCTTCCCGAGAGTGAATAGGCCATACCACTCTGACAGCGCCTATCCCGGGCAGCACCTTTTGCATTGAAGCCATGCACTTGCTTCAATTGCGGTAGCCATGGTGAATACGGCTGACATATCTTCTAAAACGAATTAAAGAATCTTGAACCTCAATCCATTCAGACTTGTTTTATCCATAGTGACCGGGGTAATTTCAGTACTAGCAAACATGTCAATGGCTCAAACCAGCCTACCCACTGACACTGAAAAACTGCTCCCCAAAACCGCCACCGGCATTTCCCAACTGAACACAGCGGTCAACCCCAAAAGCGTTCCTGGCAAAAAAGCGTCTCAAGCGGCCTTGGAAAAAGCGACGGTCTCAGAAACAAGCGTGGCGTCCCCCGAGCCACTGAACAAAACCATCGCCACAGAATTTCAACATTTCGTCCAAGCCACGACAGGACAACAACTGCCGTTATTTGGTTACGACTTGTTTGATTCCGACAAGCGCTTCACCCCCGTTGAAGCGGCTGCAGTGCCCAACACTTACGTATTGAGCCCGGGGGATGAGTTGGTGATTCAAATCAACGGCTTGATAGAAGTCAGCGACAGGTTTGTGATTGACCGGGACGGGCGGATATTGCTGCCCAAAGCCGGTCCGGTCTTCATGGCGGGTGTGGCTTTCAAAGACGCGGAACGGGTGCTTACCTCGCATTTGGCCAAGGTCTACCGCAATTTCACTTTGTCTGTCAGCCTGGGACGCTTACGAAGCATAGAAATATTTGTCGTGGGTCAGGCTAAAAATCCAGGAAAGCACCTGGTCAGCAGCATGTCCAGCCTGATCAATGCCTTGTTCGAAACCGGCGGCCCCAATGCCCTGGGAAGTTTGCGCAACATCATCTTGCGACGCAATGGCAAAAACGTCACCACCGTGGACATGTATGCCTTTTTAGCCCAAGGTGATAACCACTCGGATGCGCCATTGATGACCGGCGATCTCATATATATACCTCCTGCCGGGCCCCGGGTGGCCATGCTGGGATCGGTCAACTCCCCGGCCATCTACGAATTGCTGAAAAATGAAACCATTGCGCAGGTACTGGCTTATTCAGGCGGACTTCCGGCTTTGGCAGCACCTCAAAACGCGCAGCTTGTCCGGGTCGACAACAGCCGCAAAATCCCCCGTTTCGTCGAAGATTTTTCGCTGGATGCGCCGGGTCTGAACCAGCGCCTGCAAGCCGGTGACGTGCTCACCGTGTCTCAAATCAGTCCGCAAATTGACGCAGTTGTCAGCCTTGAAGGCCATGTCTCCAAGCCCTCACGCTTTAAGTACAAACCAGGCATGCGGGTTGCTGATTTATTGACAGACATGAGCGTGCTGTTAACTGGCAGTTATTGGGAAAGCCTGAACAAAGGCAGTTACCCGAAAAAATACGCCAAGCCCGAAGTCAATTTTGATTACGCCACGGTGCTGAGACTTGACCCGATTACTTTGCGCACCGTGCGGCTGCCGTTCAACCTCTTGCAAGCCATTTCAAAAAACCCGGTTGAAAACATTGAACTGCACAGCGGTGACATCGTGAAAATTTACGGTGCCGACGATGAATTACCTGAAACAGACAACAGCGTCAGCGTCAGCGGTGAAATCGTCGGCGGCACCAAGCGCTTTGTCTGGCGCCCGGGTTTCACTATCAAAGACGTCATTCCCTCGGCCCAATGGCTGGTTGAGTATTACGGTTATTGGCAACGCGATGCGGCACGCGATCTTTACAACGACATCAATTGGGATTACGCCGTGGTCAACCGCCGTGTGCCCACCACCTTGCAATCCAAGGCCATCACTTTCAATCTGGGCAATGCGGTATTGAAAGACCAAACTGCTGACAACATCGTCTTGGAACAGGGCGATGCCATCAGCCTCTTTACCACCGCACAAGTACCTACCCACGCTGACAACCGCAATCAACTGGTCACGCTCAGCGGTGAAGTGATGGTGCCCGGTAAGTACCAAATTCGCCAAGGCGAAACTTTGACCGAATTGATTCAGCGTGCCGGCGGCTTAAGCCGCAACGCCTATGTTTTCGGCACCCAGTTTTTGCGCGAGAGCATCAAAGCACAGCAACAGGACAACCTGGATCGTGCGGCCAAAAAAATGCAGGCCCAGCTGGAAGCACAGGCCGCCATGCTTAAACAAAGCAGCACCGAAACTGATAAGGCACTGGCTCAAGCGCAGTTGGTGGATCAACAGCAAATGCTCAAGCGCATCACTGACATCAAAGCCAACGGGCGCATCAGCTTAGACCTGGACCCGGACAAACCGGTGTTGCCCGCACTGACATTGACAGACGGGGACAACATTGTGATTCCTACCCGCCCCGGCATGGTGGGCGTGTTTGGCGAAGTGTTCACCGAGACCTCTCAAATTCACCGCCCCGGCATGACGGTGTCATCTGCTCTGGCCAAAGCAGGCGTATCCAAGGACGCAGACCGCGACAACATATTGCTGATACGCGCCGATGGTTCTGTATTGAGCAACGCCAATAAATTCGGATGGTGGGGCAGCACCATAGACAACATCAAAATGCAGCCCGGTGATTCTGTGTACGTGCCGTCACAAGTAGACAAGCGCACTGCTTACAGCTTGTTTATCCAAGGTGCCAAAGACTGGACGGCCATTCTTTACCAAATGGCGCTGGGTGCTGTCGGCATCAAAACCTTGCGCAACTGACACCGCCGCCGTCCCCCCCTCCTCCTCCATGACAGAACAACAAAACGAAATACAGGAAGAGGACGAGATCAGTCTGCTGGACTTGCTGCAAGTGCTGGTAGACAACTTGCGGCTGCTGCTGCTGGGGCCACTGGCGATTGGCCTGGCGGCTTTGGGCATCAGCTTTGTGATCCCGCCCACCTACACGGCCACCACGGTCATATTGCCGCCGCAACAACAGCAAAGCTCTGCATCCATGATGCTGCAAAGCCTGGGCGCATTGGGCGGTTTGGCAAGCGGTGCAGCGGGTTTGAAAAACCCGAACGACCAGTTTGTGTCCATGATGAAAAGCGATTTTGTGGCCGACGAATTGATAGTGCGTTTTGGTTTGCTGGAACGCTACGACGTAGATTACAGAATTGATGCCCGCAAAAAGCTGCTTGAAAACAGCAAAATCAATACAGGCAAAGATGGATTGATCACCATCGAGGTGGACGACCGCGACCCGGCCACCGCTGCCAACATAGCCAACGCCTATGTGGTGGCATTGTCCAAACTGCTGAACCGGCTGGCCATCACCGAGTCGCAGCAAAGACGCTTGTTTTTTGAAAAGCAAGTGGAAGACACGAAACAGAAATTGAATGCGGCACAGACTGCACTTGAGACCAGCGGCGTGAATGTCTCGGCCCTGAAAAGCAACCCTGAGACCTCCATCAAGGCCACGGCAGAACTGCAAGCGCTGGTCACCGCCCAAGAGGTGAAGCTGGGCAGCATGCGCAGTTACCTGACCGAAGCCGCCCCCGAATTCAAACTGGCGCAAACCGAGCTGGCGGCGTTACAAGCCCAGTTTGCCAAGCTGCAAAAAAATCAGCCCGCGCCCAGTGGAAAAGACGCAAATTACATCGCCAGATACCGGGACTTTTTGTACTACAGCACCTTGTTTGAAATGTTCTCTAAACAGTATGTACTGGCCAAAGTGGACGAAGCGCGCGAAGGCGCGGTGATTCAAGTGGTGGACAAAGCTGTGCCACCCGAGCGCAAAAGCAAACCTAAAAAAGCCATGGTGGCAGCCCTGAGTGCGGTGGCTGGCGGCTTTGGTCTGCTGCTGTTTGTGTTCATACGCCACAGTTTTCGCCAAGCGAATAGCAACAGCGAAACCGCTCAAAAAGTAGCATCACTCAAACGCAGTTGGCATGCATTTCTGGGCCATGCACCAGTGAAAGGCAGATAAACGTGGATCAATTTTTCATCCTCTCGGCTGTGACCTGGCTGTGCAGTGTGTTGCTGGTGTTGTCACAGTCCTGGCACGGAAAGTTGTCGCTGGATGAGCGCAGCGGCATTCAAAAAATACACACCATGGACGCGCCCCGGGTGGGTGGTATTGCCATTGCCATTGGATTGCTGATGGCTTACCGGTTGGCGGACAAAGCAGTGGCAGAGGTGTTGCAGCCCATGCTGATGGCCGCAGTGCCTGTGTTTGTTGCCGGCCTGTTGGAAGATGTGACCAAACGAGTCGGCCCCCTGCCCCGCTTGCTGGCGGCCATGTTCAGTGGTGCGTTGGCTTGTTA
>CANNRV010000149.1 GCA_947508145.1 Comamonadaceae bacterium | reverse complement strand
GCATGGTTTTACCGGTCAGGTGCTGGGCCACTTTTTTGAGCGAACCTTGGTTATCCGGATGGAACGGCAGGCCATCGGCGGCCACAGCCTGGTTGTTGTAAATGTTGTCTATGGGCGCTTGTTCGGTACGCACCTGGTCCCAACGCGCGTCCAACTCATCGGCCAGCAACATCGCCAGCCCGGTGTACACACCTTGGCCCATCTCACTGCGCGGCATCACCACGGTGACGCTGTCATCTGCACCAATGCGCACCCAGCCATTGAAGGCCGGCTGGTCTTTGATGTCTGTCATGGGCGAGGCGGTCAACAAACGTTGACGGCCCGGCAAAAAAACCCATCCCACCACCAATGCCCCGGTACCCAGCGCTAAGGCGCCCAACACATGTCTTCTTTTCACTTTGTCGCCCTTGCTAGCATTGCTTGATGAACCTATTAAATACTGCACCCGAATTCGGCTTGATCATCGTTGGCGATGAAATCCTCTCCGGCAAGCGCCAAGACAAAAACATGAGCAAAGTCATTGAGCTGTTGTCCTTGCGCGGTCTCAGTCTCAGCCATGCCGATTATGTAGGCGATGACCCGGTGCGCTTGACCCAAGCATTGCAACGCGCATTCAACCAACCGGGCGTGGTGTTTTCTTGTGGCGGCATCGGTGCCACGCCGGATGACCACACGCGTCAATCGGCGGCAGCGGCGCTGGGTGTGCCCTTGGTGCTGCATCCGCAGGCCGAGCAACTGATCCGCGAACGCACCCGCGATGTCGCCTTGGAGCAAGGCCTGCCTTACGAGCCTTTGCGTGAAGATAACGTCCACCGCTTGAACATGGGCCGCTTTCCCCAAGGGGCGGAGATCATTCCCAACCCGTACAACAAAATCCCCGGCTTCACCTGTCGCGGCCCGCTAGGCGTGGTGCATTTCGTGCCCGGCTTTCCGGTCATGGCCTGGCCGATGCTGGACTGGGTGTTGGAGACTTTTTACGCCGAATTCTTTGCCCGTGGATCGCAGCTGGAAAAATCGGTCATCGTCATGGGCTCGATGGAAGCCACGTTGACCCCCTTGATGGAAGCCATCGAAGCGCAATTCCCCGGTGTCAAGGTGTTCAGCCTGCCTAGCGTTGACCACCCCGAGTATGGCCGCCACATAGAACTCGGCGTAAAAGGTGCTGTGCAGGCGGTGGAAGCGGCATACCCGGTGCTTTTGGAAGGCTTGCACCAATTCGGCGCAAAATTAGGCCCTGAGTTGGTGCGTTGAGCCGGTTTCACCAATATGATGCATGCCAGCCGACTCGCTCTGGCAAGGGCTTGTCCCAGCAGGACCGCCAAAGCCTTGTTTCCATGCCGTTTGGGCTCAAGCCACCGAGTTTTTCATCTTTTCTGTTCAGATCGGTCGCATGGCATAAAAAGTGCACGACAATGCTGAACTTCTTATTTCCAACCAACCTCTCTAGGAGAATCTGATGGCCAAGACCGTCGCCGACGTCATGAAGGACGTCAAGGACAACGAAATCAAGTTTGTTGACTTCCGCTTCACCGATACCCGTGGCAAAGAGCAGCACGTGACCGTGCCAATTTCTCACTTCGATGAAGGCAAATTCACCGACGGCCATGCGTTTGACGGTTCTTCCATCGCCGGTTGGAAAGGCATCGAAGCCTCTGACATGTTGTTGATGCCTGACGCCAACACCGCCTTCCTCGACCCCTTCTTTCAAGAGCCCACACTGGTCTTGTCTTGCGACGTGCTCGAGCCCGGTGACGGCAAAGCCTATGACCGCGATCCCCGTTCCATCGCCAAACGCGCTGAAGCCTATTTGAAAGCCTCTGGCATGGGCGACACCGCTTACTTCGGTCCCGAGCCAGAGTTCTTCATTTTTGACAATGTGCAATGGGGCAATGAAATGTCCGGCGCATTCTTCAAAATCGACGAATACGAAGCCCCTTGGAACAGCGGCGCCAAACTCGAAGGCGGCAACCGTGGCCACCGTCCCACTGTCAAAGGCGGTTATTTCCCCGTACCTCCCGTCGACAGCACCCAAGACATGCGCGCCGAAATGGTCATGTTGCTCGAAGAAATGGGCATCCCGGTTGAAGTGTTCCACCACGAAGTGGCGGGCGCAGGTCAAAACGAAATCGGTACCAAATTCAGCACCCTGGTTGAGCGCGCCGACTGGACGCAAAAACTGAAATACGTGGTGTGGAACGTGGCTAATGCTTACGGCAAAACCGCCACTTTCATGCCCAAGCCCATCGTCGGCGACAACGGCTCAGGCATGCACGTTCACCAGTCCATCTGGAAAGACGGCAAAAACCTGTTTGCAGGCAAAGGCTACGCTGGCTTGAGCGACACCGCTTTGTTCTACATCGGCGGCATCATCAAACACGCACGCGCTTTGAACGCCATCACCAACCCGACCACCAACAGCTACAAGCGTCTGGTGCCCGGTTTTGAAGCCCCGGTGAAATTGGCTTACTCCAGCCGCAACCGTTCAGCTTCTATCCGTATTCCTCACGTCGCGTCCGACAAAGGCCGCCGTATCGAAGCACGTTTCCCCGATCCTATGGCCAACCCCTACCTGTGCTTTGCCGCACTGATGATGGCGGGCTTGGACGGTATCGAAAACAAAATCCACCCCGGCGAAGCAGCCACCAAAGACCTCTACCATTTGCCGCCAGAAGAGGACGCATTGGTGCCCACCGTGTGTCACAGCCTGGACCAAGCGCTGGAGTATTTGGACAAAGGCCGCGGCTTCCTGACCAAAGGCGGCGTGTTCACCGACAGCATGATCGATGCTTACATCGAACTCAAAATGCAAGAAGTCACACGTTTTC
Source organism: Comamonadaceae bacterium (assembly GCA_947508145.1). Classification (GTDB taxonomy): domain Bacteria; phylum Pseudomonadota; class Gammaproteobacteria; order Burkholderiales; family Burkholderiaceae_C; genus Limnohabitans. Next base: position 2,356 of record CANNRV010000149.1, on the reverse strand, counting down.
GCATGGCCACCCATCCGGTGGAATTCGACATGTACTACTCACTCTGAGCACAGGCATGCGAGTCAATCACGGGCTGCCCAGCCTGTGACCACAGGGCGGCCGTGTGCCGCCCTTTTTTATTCACTGTGTTCAAAGGAGCCGCGCCATGTCCAAGCCGATCACCGCCTTGACCGCCATGGTGTGCCTGTTACCTGGCCTGCTGTTAGCGCAGCAAAACAATTACCCGGTGTGGCGTTGCGGCCATGAGTTCACCAACCAACCGCGCCCGGGCGAGAACTGCCAGCAAGTCGATTTGCCCGCCGACATCACCATGACCGCGCCGCGCAAACGCCAGCCGCAAGACAAACCGGAGGAGTCGCCGTCCGTGGTGGTGGTGCCTAAGTTGGATGTCAACAGCCAACGCCAGCGCGAAGGTCACGCCAGAAACATTCTGAATGACGAGCTGGGCAAATTGCAGTTGCGTTGCATGCAACTGCCTGCCAACAGCCCTGAGTTGGTGCGTTGCCGTGCGGACGAAGCCGCCTTGCGCCGTGAATTGGCGCGTTCGCCCTGAATTGGACAAGTGCATGCCTGACAGCCGTTTTCATGCTTTGGATTTATTGGCTACCTTGGTGCTGGTGGTGCAGCGCGACAACCGGGCTTTGTTTGCCAACGCCTCATTCGAGGATGTCATGGGTTTGTCGCGCCGCCATTTGCAAGACGTGGACGTGCCCGGTTTGTTTGTCGATGAAGCCGCCGTCACGCAAGCGCTGATGGGTGCCAGACGACATGACTTTGCAGCGCTGCGCTTCGATGCCCAACTCAAACGCCCCGGCTTAGAACCTTACTCGGTGCATGTGGTGGTGGCCAGCAGCGAAGACCCGGATGAAGTGCTGATTGAGTTGCTGCCGCAGGAAACCCAAAGCCGACAAGACCGCGAGGAACGGCAACTGGAGCACGCGCAGGCCAACAAGGAATTGATACGCAATCTGGCGCACGAGATCAAAAACCCGCTGGGCGGCATACGCGGCGCGGCGCAGTTGCTGCAACTCGAGTTGGATTCGCGTGACCTGACCGAGTACACCCAGGTCATCGTGCGCGAGGCCGACCGTTTGCAAACCCTGGTGGACCGCCTGCTGGCACCGCACCGTCGCCCGCATGTGGTCAGCAACGTCAATATCCACGAGGTCTGCGAGCGGGTGCGCACATTGATACTCGCCGAGTTTCCCAAGGGCCTCCAAGTGCAGCGCGACTATGACATTTCATTGCCCGATTTCCGGGGTGACATGGAGCAGTTGATACAAGCGGTGCTGAATATCGCGCACAACGCCGCGCAGGCCTTATCGGACCGCATCGCTGAGGGCGACGCAAAAATCACTTTGTGTACGCGGATTGCCCGACAAATCACCTTGGCCAAACAAAGGTATCGCTTGGCATTGGAATTGCATGTGATTGACAACGGTCCTGGTATCCCGCTGGATATCAAAGACCGTTTGTTTCACCCTTTGGTGTCGGGCCGCGATGGCGGTTCGGGTTTGGGCCTGAATTTGGCGCAAACTTTTGTGCAACAACATCAGGGCGTGATCGAGTGTGACAGTCAACCGGGGCGAACGGATTTCAAAATTTTGATTCCCTTGCCCTGAAACATAGACAGCAAACGCAGTGTGGCGTGAGACAAAAGGTGCAGTAAACCGATGAAACCGATTTGGATCGTGGACGATGACCAGTCCATACGCTTTGTGCTGGAAAAAGCCTTGATGCGCGAAAGCCTGCCCACGCGCAGCTTCACCAATCCGCGCGAGGTTTTGCAAGCCCTTAACAATCTCGCACCTGAAGACAGTCCGCAAGTGCTGGTCAGTGACATCCGCATGCCCGGTGGTTCGGGCCTGGATTTGCTGGCGCAAGTCAAAGAGCGCATGCCAGGCTTGCCGGTCATCATCATGACCGCGTATTCAGATTTGGACAGCGCCGTGTCAGCGTTTCAAGGCGGCGCGTTTGAGTATTTGCCCAAGCCGTTTGATTTGACCAAAGCGATTGAGTTGATTCGCCGTGCTTTGGAAGAAAGTCAGCGCGAAGCAGTCGGCGCTGTGGATGTCGACAGCACACCCGAAATGCTGGGCCAGGCCCCGGCCATGCAAGATGTGTTTCGTGCCATCGGGCGACTCAGTCAAAGCAATGTCACTGTGATGATCACCGGCGAATCCGGTTCCGGCAAAGAATTGGTCGCGCGTGCCTTGCACAAACATTCCCAACGCGCTGCTGGTCCTTTTGTGGCGATCAACACCGCAGCGATTCCAAAAGATTTGTTGGAGAGCGAATTGTTCGGCCACGAGCGCGGCGCGTTCACCGGCGCACAAAGCATGCGTCGCGGGCGCTT
>CANNRV010000148.1 GCA_947508145.1 Comamonadaceae bacterium | reverse complement strand
GCGTTCTTCAATAAATTGATCAGCACCTGTTCAATCAAAATCGGATCCACCAGTATTTGAGAAATGCGATCTGACACATACAAAGACAGTCTGACCTGACGACGGCGCATTTCGATATCCGCCAATTCAACCGCTTCACTCACCATGGGTGCGATCAAGGTCAGCACCCGGTTGGATTCACTGCGCCGGATAAAGCTGCGTATGCGTTGAATGATTTGCCCGGCACGCTGCGCCTGGTGCGAGGTTTTTTCAAGCGCCTTGAGCAATTCTTCTTCGGTGATTTGTTTGCCTTGTATGCGTGTGAGCATGCCGTTGCAATAGTTGGATATCGCCGTCAGCGGTTGGTTCAGTTCGTGCGCCACGCTGGAGGCCATTTCGCCCATGGTGATCAAGCGGCTGGCCGATTGCGCACGCTCGGCCTGTTGGGCAGCTTGTTCTTCCGCGTGCCTGCGGGCTGTGATGTCCGTGGAGATCACCATTTGCGCCAAGCGTCCATCTACCCAGTTCAGGTAACGCGAGCGCACTTCCAGCCATTTGTTCAAGTTGGGCAAATAGATTTCTGAGTTTTCCGATTTGGCTTGGGTCAGCGCCACACCCGGCATGCCGGAGAAATCGTCCACGGTTTCGTCATTGCTGGAGGCGTCCAAAGAAGACATACCGGCTTGCGCCACCAAATTCAAATGGCCGTCGCTCTGGTTGCCAAACCATTGGCGGTACAGCTTGTTGGCAAACAGCAGTTCTGTGCTGCCAAGCGGTGTCACTGAGACAGACGCATCCAGTGCTTCCAACACCGTGGTGAAGCGCTCATAAGAGGCTGACAGTTGTTCACGGATGCGGTTTGGCTCGGTGATGTCCGTCATGGAAGACATCCAGCCGGTTTGCTGTCCATGTGCGTCAATCAGCGGAGAGACATACAAACGAGCATCAAACAGCGTGCCGTTTTTTCTTTTCACCCGAATTTGAAAACCACTTAAGGTGGTGCGCCCGTTCAACTGGTCGTCGAGTTTGGCGTTCAATAGCAAGCGGTCTTCTTCAGGCCAATAGGGAAACGGTGAACGCAGACCCACCAGTTCCTTTTCACTCCAGCCGGTCATTTGGCAAAACGCGGCGTTCACATAGGTGATGCGACCGTTCATGTCCATGGCCCGCATGCCGGTCAATATGGAGTTCTCCATGGCGCGGCGGAAATTGGTTTCTGCCACCAGCGCTTGTTGTGCTTGCAAACGTCTGCGCGTGTGCCGCCAGGTACCGATCAACATCCAAGTGGTCATGCCGCTGAGCAGCAACACCAGCCAGAACAAGCCGCTGCCGATCAATACTTGCGATGTGCGGTAAGCCTGCGCCCGCAATTGCAAACTGTTGCCGACGGTGGAGACCGGCACACTGTATTCGTAGGCTTTGGCTTCCCATGGGGCGTAATCGAACAAACCGCTGCGAGGTTTGATGCTTTGACCGGCCAGCAAATTGTTGTTGGCATCGACCAGCGAAACCGCGTGTCTGGCGCTCACCTCAGACGGCACGGCGTAGCGCAACAAATTGTCCAGCGAGTATTCAATCAGCACCACGCCTTTGAACACATCGTTGTTGAACATGGGGATGTGCAGTTGGATGTGGGCTTCTTGTATGCCGCTGCCGTCGTCTGCCTTGATCAAGATGGGTGTCGAATAGATTGATCGTCGGATTTCACGCGCCAGTAAAAAAGAATCCTCGGTTTGCGGGTAAGACTCCCATTTGCCGTACTGCTTAAACGCTTGCAACTCCGCAGCACCCGATGCGTAATAGGTGCGAATGTGACGCATGGCATCGACCCAACTGATGCTGGCGACTTCCGGGTATTGGTTGGCTAAGTCGATGGCTGAATTCGAAAATTCAATCACATTCAATTTTTCGTTGGAGACTTCACGCGCCAAACGCAGCATTTGTTCTTGCTGTTCCAGCAAGTGCAAACGCAGTTTTTGCTGTGCGTATTCCAAGTCTCGTTGAACGCTTTCTTGCTCGCGCTCCATTTCCTCTATGCGCAGGTAACCGACGCTGCTGACGATGGTCAGCAAAAAAATACCCACCGCTGCAATCGGGGCGATCAGTGCAAACCTGTCCTGTCGGCTGGGGCTTTGCTGCTTCCACCAGTTGGCCCAACGGACCATCATTCTTTGTATCAATCTGCTTTTCATTTGCGCTGAGTTTAGGCCACTTGTATTGGCTTGCCTTCAATTTTCATAATACGAAATGCTATGGCGCTAAGTGAAATTGTGTCAAAATATCCTGACTTTGCAATGATTCAAAAAACAGCCAATAAGAGGAGACCATCATGTCTGCATTGCCCGATAGTTTGCATACATTCGCATCCAACGACAGCGACTCACAGGAAACCCGGGAATGGATGGACGCTTTGTCAGCGGTCATCGCCTCTGAAGGACCGGAAAGAGCGCACTTCCTGTTGGAACAACTGCTTGAACACGCCAGAGAAAACAGCATTGACATGCCGTTTTCCGCCAACACGGGTTATGTCAACACCTTGGAACCTGACCAGGAAGAACGCTGCCCCGGCAATATTGAAATAGAAGAACGTTTACGCGCTTACATGCGCTGGAACGCCATGGCCATGGTGGTCAAAGCCAATCGTCACAACCCCGCAGACGGCGGCGACTTGGGCGGCCATATCGGATCATTCGCTTCGCTGGCCCACATGTTTGGTGCTGGTTTCAACCACTTCTGGCACGCCGAAAACGAACACCACGGCGGCGACCTGCTTTACATACAAGGCCATGTTTCACCAGGCGTGTATGCCAGAGCTTATTTAGAAGGCCGCTTGAGCGAAGAGCAATTGCTGAATTTCCGCCAGGAAGTCGACGGCAAAGGCTTGTCCAGTTACCCACACCCAAAACTCATGCCCGAGTTCTGGCAGTTTCCCACCGTGTCTATGGGCTTAGGCCCGTTGATGGCGATTTACCAAGCGCGTTTTTTGAAATACCTGCATGCGCGTGGCATTGCGAATACAGAGAACCGCAAGGTCTGGGTGTTTTGCGGTGACGGTGAAATGGACGAGGTCGAATCATTGGGTGCCATTGGTTTGGCCGCACGTGAAAAACTCGACAACCTGATTTTTGTCATCAACTGCAATTTGCAGCGCTTAGATGGCCCGGTGCGTGGCAACGGCAAGATCATCCAAGAGTTGGAGAGTGAATTCAGAGGAGCGGGTTGGAATGTGCTCAAGCTGATTTGGGGCAGCAACTGGGACCCGCTGATTGCACGCGACAAAGACGGTGCGCTGCGACGCATCATGATGGAAACCGTGGACGGCGATTACCAAGCCTTCAAAGCCAACGACGGCGCTTATGTGCGCAAACATTTCTTCGGTCGCGATCCGCGCACCTTAGAGATGGTGGCCAAGATGAGCGATGACGATATTTGGAATTTGCGTCGCGGTGGCCACGACCCGCAAAAGGTGTATGCGGCCTACGCAGCAGCGGTGAAGCACAAAGGCCAGCCCACTGTGTTGTTGATCAAAACCGTCAAAGGCTTTGGCATGGGCACATCCGGTGAAGGCAAGAACACCGTGCACCAAACCAAGAAGCTGACCGACGAAGACATCAAAGCATTTCGTGACCGCTTCAATATCCCTATTCCCGACAGCGAATTGTCCAAACTGCCGTTTTACAAACCGGCGGATGACACGCCTGAAATGCGTTATTTGCACGAACGTCGCCAAGCACTGGGTGGCTACTTGCCACACCGCCGCACCAAGGCTGACGAGCATTTCACTGTGCCAAGTTTGGAGGTGTTCAAACCCATCACCGAAGCCACAGCCGAAGGCCGCGAGATTTCCACCACGCAAGCTTATGTGCGCTTTCTCACGCAACTGCTGCGCGATCAGGCTCTGGGCAAACGCGTGGTCCCCATTCTGGTGGATGAAGCCCGCACATTCGGCATGGAAGGCTTGTTCCGTCAGATTGGTATTTACAACCCTGACGGTCAACAGTACACGCCTGTCGACAAAGACCAGGTCATGTTCTACAAAGAAGACAAGGCCGGACAAATTCTGCAAGAGGGCATCAACGAAGCCGGTGGCATGAGCAGCTGGATTGCAGCTGCCACCTCGTATTCGACGAACAACCGCATCATGATTCCGTTCTATGTGTATTACTCGATGTTCGGCTTCCAGCGCATAGGCGACTTGGCCTGGGCAGCAGGTGATATGCAAGCACGCGGCTTTTTGCTGGGCGGCACTTCAGGGCGCACCACCTTGAACGGCGAAGGTTTGCAACACGAAGACGGCCACAGTCACATTCTGGCGGGCACCATTCCAAACTGCATCAGCTACGACCCGACGTTTGCGCACGAAGTCGCGGTCATCATGCAACACGGTTTGAAGCGCATGGTGGAAAAACAAGAGAACGTGTTTTATTACCTCACCCTGCTGAATGAAAACTACGCCATGCCCGGTCTCACACCGGGCACGGAAGAGCAGATCATCCAAGGCATGTATTTGCTGCAAGCGGCGGTTGGCGATAAAAAAATGCCGCGCGTGAACTTATTGGGTTCGGGCAGCATCTTGCGTGAATCCATGGCCGCACGTGATCTGCTGGCTGCGGATTGGGGCGTGGCCGCCAACGTTTGGAGTTGCCCCAGCTTCAACGAATTGGCACGCAATGGTGCCGAGGCCGAACGCTGGAACCTGCTGCATCCCACCGACAAGCCGCGCTTGCCTTTCGTGGCTGAGCAACTCGGTGCGCACGAAGGCCCGGTGGTCGCATCCACCGATTACATGAAGTCGTATGCAGACCAGATTCGCGGCTACATGCCCAAAGGACGCAATTACAAAGTGTTGGGCACAGACGGTTTTGGTCGCTCCGATTTCCGCAGCAAACTGCGCGAGCATTTTGAAATCAACCGCCATTACATTGTGGTGGCTGCGTTAAAAGCCTTGAGCGAAGACGGCAGCATTCCTGTGGCCACCGTGGCCAAGGCGATTCAACAATACAAACTGTCAGCGGACAAAATCAATCCGCTGAACGCATAAAGCAAGAGGACACAAGCATGGCAATCATTGATGTCACTATTCCCGATATCGGCGACTTCGACGAAGTGGCCGTTATCGAATTGCTGGTCAAGGCCGGCGACAAGGTACGCGCCGAACAGTCCTTGATCACAGTGGAATCCGATAAAGCTTCGATGGAAATTCCGTCATCACATTCCGGTGTGGTCAAAGAGGTGCAAGTCAAGTTGGGCGACAAGGTCAAGCAAGGTTCGGTGGTTTTAAAACTGGAAACAGCAGACAGCGCATTAAGCGCTGCCAAAACAGATGCACCCGCACCCGTCGCTGCACCAGCACCTGCGACAACAGCGGTTGCCAGTGCGCCAGTGGTTGCAGCACCTTCCGT
>CANNRV010000147.1 GCA_947508145.1 Comamonadaceae bacterium | reverse complement strand
TTTTTTTGCCAACAGCGCACCGGTTTCAAACGGCGGCCTGCTTGCGGCAGACCGGGCTGGTTACCTGAAACGTCAGGCGGCGAGGGCCAGGTGTTTCACCTTGGCGGCCAGGCGGCTCTTGTCGCGAGCGGCCTTGTTTTTGTGGAAGATTTTCTTGTCAGCAATGATGTCCACCACTGATTGCATCTTGCCGAACAGTTCAGCGGCTTTGACTTTGTCACCGGCTTGAACTGCTGTTTCGACATTCTTTACCGCAGTGCGGTATTTGGAGCGCAACGAGCTGTTGGCTTCGTTGAGTTTCACGTCCTGGCGGGCGCGTTTGCGGCCTGATGCCAGGCGCGGGTTCTTTTTCTTGGGTTTGGCTGAAGCCATGGATAAATTCCTTTAAGTGTCTGAGGATGTTGCTGGCAAAGCCGCTGATTGTAGCAAACAGGTCTGACCGGCAGCCACAGACGGCGGCTACACTCCGGCGGGTGAGCCTGTTCAAGTCCGCCTCTATTGTTTCTTTGTTGACCCTGGTGTCGCGCATCACCGGGTTCGCACGCGAAACCCTGATCGCTTCCGTATTCGGTGCCAGCGCTTTGACCGACGCATTCAACGTGGCTTTTCGCATCCCGAATCTGTTTCGCCGCTTGTTTGCCGAAGGGGCGTTCAGCCAGGCCTTTGTGCCGGTGCTGGCGGCCACCCGGGCCGAAAAAGGTGACGCTGCCACCCACGTATTGATAGACAAAGTCGCCACCTTGCTGGCCTGGGCGGTGTTGCTCGCCAGTGTGCTGGGCGTGTTGGGCGCACCTTGGCTTGTCTGGGTCATGGCCAGCGGCTTGCGCCAATCGCCCCAAGGTTTGCAAACAGCCATCAACCTGACCGGCTTCATGTTTCCCTACATCGCCTTCATGTCCATGGTCGCTTTGTCGGCTGGCATTTTGAATACCTGGCGGCGTTTTGCGGTGCCCGCCGCCACACCGGTATTACTCAATATCTGCATGATTGGCAGCGCCTGGCTGGGTGCGCCTTGGTTTGAAGCCCAGGGCATAGCGCCGATTTACAGCTTGGCCGCCGGTGTTATGTTGGGCGGTGTGTTGCAGCTGGCCGTGCAAATCCCGGCTTTGTTGGCGCTGGGTTTGTTACCACGCATCAGCGTGTCGCCGTCACAGATCAAAGCCGCATGGCAGGACGAGGGCACCCGCAAAATTCTGGCCATGATGGGCCCGGCATTGCTGGGCGTGGGCGTGGCGCAGTTGTCATTGGTGATCAATACGCAAATCGCTTCGCACCTGACCCCAGGCAGTGTCAGCTGGATCAGTTACGCCGACCGCTTGATGGAGTTTCCTATTGCTTTGCTGGGCGTGGCGCTGGGTGTGGTGCTGATGCCGCAACTTGCCGCGGCCAAAGCCGCTGCAGACAGCGAGCGCTACAGCGCCATGCTGGACTGGGGCTTGCGGCTGGTGCTGGTGCTGGCCCTGCCTTGCGCCGTGGCATTGCTGGTGTTCTCCACACCGCTGGTGTCGGTGCTCTACCACTATGGCGCATTTTCCAGTCATGATGTGCAGCAAACCAGTCTGGCCTTGGCCGGCTATGGCGTGGGCTTGCTGGGGCTGGTGGCGATCAAGGTGCTGGCACCGGGCTTTTACGCCAACCAGGACACCCGCACACCGGTACGTATTGCAGTGGCTGTGTTGGTGTTCACGCAGCTGATGAATTGGCTGCTGGTGCCTTATCTGGCGCATGCCGCTCTCACCTTGTCTATTGCACTGGGTGCTTTGGTGAATGCCCTGGGTTTGCTGATCGGCTTGCAACGACAAGGGCAATTCAAACCTTTACCCGGTTGGCCACGCTTGGTGTTGCAAGTGCTGCTGGCCAGTGGGCTGATGGCCGCCGGTTTGTATTGGGCGGCCTCGCACTGGGATTGGGTGGGATTGCACTCGCAGGTGTGGTTGCGCATCGGCCTGATGGCAGGGGTGTTGTGTGTCGCGGGTGTGGTGTATTTGGTGACGCTCAGGGTTATTGGTGTGGATTTGCGTGCGCTTTTGCGCCGCTGAAGGCATGATGCAGCCATGGACTACAAGTTACAACTTCCCACGGCACTGGACTATTTCTCAACGCTGGTGCAAAGCGACGATGAATTTCCTTTGATGGAAACCGCCGTCAGCCTGGCGCAGGACGAATTTCCCGGTCTGGATATTCAGCAGGTGTTGGGCGAGCTTGACGTGATGGCTGCCAAGCTCAAGCGCCGCATCATGCCAAAAGCGGACACATTGGACAAACTGCGTGAACTGAACCGCTTCTTTTATGAAGACATGAAGTTTGCGGGCAATATCAACCATTACGACGATCCGCACAACAGCTATTTGAATGTAGTGATGAACACCCGGCTGGGTATTCCCATCAGCTTAGCGGTGCTGTGGCTGGAGTTGGGTCAAAGCCTGGGGCTGAATGTCAGCGGTGTCAGTTTTCCCGGTCATTTTCTGGTCAAGCTGGATTTGAGTTTTCCGCACGAAGGCCATGTGGTGATTGATCCGTTCACCGGCGAATCGCTCAGCCGAAATGAACTGGCCGACAGGCTGACGCCCTGGTTGCCCGGTGCCAAACTGGGCAAGCCGCAAGCCATTTCGGACGACGCGCTGGCGTTTCATTTGGAAGCTGCAGCGCCGCGCCAGATCGTGGCACGCATGCTGCGCAATTTGCACGAGATTTACCGCCGCAATGGGGACCAAGACCGTTTATTGAAAGTCCGGGCCAGGTTGGCGTTGTTGTTGCCCGAAGATTAATTGATCACCACCGCTGCGCCATCGCCCTTATCGGCAATCACGCCAATGCGGTAAACCTGCTCACCAGCGGCCGCCAAAGTTTGAGCACAGGCATCCGCATGTTCAGGCGCAATCACCACCACCATACCTATGCCGTTGTTGAAGGTGCGGCACATTTCGGCCTCGTCAATGCCTGCTGTTTGCTGCAGCCAGTTGAACAATTCTGTGCGCGGCCAAGCGGCGCGTTGCAAGTGAGCGGCGCATTCGTCAGGTAATACGCGAGGAATGTTTTCGGTCAAGCCGCCGCCGGTGATGTGCGCCAGCGCTTTGATCGGGTGCGCTTTCAGCGCCGCCAGCACAGACTTCACATACAAACGCGTGGGTGCCATCAGCGCATCTTTGAAAGATTGACCGTCCAAAGTGGCGGGCAGCTTGGCGGACGCGCGTTCTATGCATTTGCGCACCAAACTAAAGCCGTTGGAATGCACGCCGCTGGAAGCCAGCCCCAGCACCACGTCGCCCGGGCTGACGTTTTTGCCGGTGAGGATCAGCGACTTCTCCACCACGCCCACCGCAAACCCGGCCAAATCGTATTCACCCGCCGGGTACATGCCCGGCATTTCTGCGGTTTCACCACCAATCAAGGCGCAACCAGAAAGCTCACAGCCTTTGGCGATGCCACCGACCACCGCCGCAGCGGTGTCTACATCCAGCTTGCCGCAGGCGAAATAGTCCAGAAAAAACAGCGGCTCAGCACCTTGCACCAGCACGTCGTTCACGCTCATGGCCACCAGATCAATACCGACGGTGTCGTGCATGTTCCATTCAAACGCCAGTTTCAACTTGGTGCCGACACCGTCTGTGCCGCTGACCAGCACCGGTTCTTTGTAATTTTTCGGCACCTCAAACAGCGCGCCGAAGCCGCCAATGCCGGCCAGCACGCCGTCTCGCATGGTTTTTTTGGCCAGCGGTTTAATGCGTTCAACCAGTGCGTCGCCTGCGTCGATATCAACGCCTGCATCTTTATAGGAAAGTGGTGTGTTCATAAGCGATGAGCGCGGGAATCGCGCCCGGGGGTAGGGTCGATAGAATCTGTCCATTCTAAATGCGGGTACTTTTCACCTGATGTCTTTATCTCCCGATTACCGTTTTTATGCCGCCTGGCTATTGATACTGGGCCTTCTGGCTGCGTTGCTGTGGTGGTTGACACCGGTGCTCACCCCGTTTTTGATCGCTTCCGTGATGGCTTATGTGCTGTCACCTGTGGTGCAGCGTTTGCAAACTTGGGTTGGCAGCGGTGTACCCAAATTCATTCCCGTGCTTTTGTGTGAAATGGCTTTTTTGGCGCTGTTGGTGGCGTTTGCTGGCCTGATTGTGCCGGTGTTGTTCAAGGAAGCCGGACGTTTGCAAACCCAACTCCCCGGCCTGTTGGCGCAGTTGCAAACCGTGCTCGCGCCGGTGCTGCGTGAAGCAGGCATAGACATGCAACTTGATCCGCAAAGCATCAAAGACATCGTGGCCACGCAATTGCAATCACTGCTTCACAACAGCATGGATTCGGTGTTGTCCTCGCTGCGCATAGGCGGCAGCGTGGCGTTGGCCTTGATAGGTAACCTGATTCTGGTGCCGGTGGCGCTGTATTACCTGTTGATGGATGGGCAACACATGCTGACGCAATTGCGTGAATGGTTGCCGCGCAAAGCCGAACCATCGGTCAGCGAATTTGTCGCCGAGGCGGACAAGGTCTTGGGCGAATACGTGCGCGGCCAGTTGCTGGTGATGCTGAGTTTGTCGGTTTACTACGTGGCAGGCCTGTCCTTGTTCGGGCTGACTTCTGCCTGGCCGATAGGCATTCTGACCGGCATGGCGGTATTTGTGCCTTATGTGGGCTTTGGCATTGGTTTGTTGCTGGCGGCTTTGTCAGGTTTTCTGGAAATGGCTCCCTTGCAGGCGACATTGATGCTGGCGGTGGTCTTTGGCTTCGGTCAATTGCTCGAAGGTTTTGTGTTGACACCGAGGTTGATAGGCGAGCGCATAGGCTTGCATCCCTTGGCCGTGATTTTTGCTTTGCTGGCTTTCGGTCAGTTACTTGGTTTCGTTGGCGTGTTGATCGCCTTGCCGGCCAGTGCGGTGTTGCTGGTGGCCTTGCGGCGTTTGCGCCTACGTTATGTGGCCAGCCGTTTGTATGCGGAATAACGGCCGATGAAACAAATCGCCTTGGACATCGGCGTCACCGTGGGGCCCAGCTTGGGCAATTTCCATGCGGGCAAAAACTCGGCTGCGCTGGCGCATCTTGAGTTGTGGATGGCGGGCAGCACGCGTTCGCCGGTGCCCACTTATTTGTGGGGCGACCACGGCAGCGGCAAAACCCATTTGCTCAAGGCAGTGGCGCATCACATCGAGGCGCAGGGCGGACAAGTCGGCTGGCTGGACACAAGCACCTCTCAACCCCCAGAGTTCAACTCGCAATGGGAGGTGTTGCTGCTGGATGATGTGCAAGATTTCTCGGCGGTTTTGCAACACATGGCATTCAACTGGTTTGTCAACGCAGCCACACCGGGCGCGGCGCGTCAGCCTTGGGTGCTGGCCGCTGGCACCTTGCCGCCTCAGGATTTGCCGTTGCGGGAAGATTTACGCACCCGGCT
>CANNRV010000146.1 GCA_947508145.1 Comamonadaceae bacterium | reverse complement strand
CTCTGTGTAAATCGTGCAAGGGGCGTAAGCATAGTCCACAGATTAGGGTTTACCAAGCAAATTAATTGGGGTCAGGTTCCAATTAATTGTTGATTAATTTATTCAGGTAATTAATTGGGGACAGATCAACTCTCTTCGCTGGCCTTGAAAGGCCGGCCTGCTTTGCTCTTGCTGACTCGTCTTTTAGACAAGGGCTGCAGGCTTTGCGTGAAGTCATCCTCGCCCAGCGCCCAACCACCCAAAACAGAAGATGTAAGCGCGTGCTTCTTACTTTCCTCAATGCCCGCTTGAACCAACTCGGCATAAGCTTTTTCTCTGGCGAACGGCGTATTGCCCAGCGCCCAATAAACATCGTGCGCCACCAACCAGTTGTCCAGACGCGCCCCGACGTAATGCGCGTGGCTGGACCACGGGTGATCCAGCGGCTGCGCCACCATGCCTGCGCGTACCGGATTCAGATCGATATAAACCATGCAGGCCAAAAAATAGCGCTCGGTTTGTATCAGCGAGCTGCGAAACCGGCCTTCCCACAAGGTGCCGGTGCGGGTGTATTTTTTATTGAAAAAGCGCACATAGTCGCGGCCCAGGTCCTGCATCATTTTTGACAGCGCCTTGTCGGCTTGCGGGGTCACCAGCACATGAAAATGGTTGTCCATCAACACAAAGGCATGCAAATCCACCCCGTGCTTTTGGCAAAACCCGACCAACAGCTCAAGCAGTGTTTGCCGATCGCTGTTGTCTTTGAAAATCAATTGGCGGTTGTTGCCACGCAATATCACGTGGTGCGGGTAACCGGGTAAAGAGAGACGGGGCAGTCGGGCCATGCGGCGATGGTAATGCCAGCCTTGGCCACCAATTGCTAAAGAGTGCGCCGTTATCATGCGACACATGAACAAGCCGCCGTTTTCCCCGCCCGCCGACGGGCACGCCATGCATGTGTTTTGCCTGTGCGCGCAATGGTGCGGAACCTGTCGCGAATACCAACCTATGTTTGAGCAATTGGCATTGCAGTTGCCCAAAGTGCGGTTTGTCTGGGTAGATATAGAGGCTCACGATGACTTGCTTGGCGATCTGGATATTGAAAACTTTCCAACGCTGTTGATCGCCGATGCCCAAGGCCGGGCCAGGTTTGCGGGCACCGTGTTGCCGCACGCGGAAACATTGCAGCGCATGTGCCAAGCGGCTTTGGCCGGGGATTTTCAATTGGTGAATGACCCCGTCTGGCAAAGCATCACACCTGAGTTGATGCGCTTGGAGTAATTGGAACCTGACCCCAATTTCCCATCTCTTCCAACCCAAACTCCTGCAACAACACTTTCAAGCGATCAGCCGAAGCCTGCTTGCGCTGCCCGGTGAATTTAGCCAGTATTAATTCGTTTTTCATGCTGTGTTCCCAGCCGACCAATTCGGTCACCGTCACTTGGTAACCATTCGCTTCTAAATACAAACAGCGCAACACATTGGTCAGTTGGCTGCCCATCTCGCGCGTATGCAGCGGGTGCCGCCACAACTCGGCCAGCGGCGTGCGCTGCAAATTCAACGCCTTGTTTTTGTTCAACACACGCGCCAACTCGGCCTGACAACACGGCACCAACACCATGTACTTGGCCTGTTTTTGCAGACCGAAAGCAATCGCATCGTCTGTGGCCGTATCGCAAGCGTGCAGCGCGGTGACCACATCGATCTGCGCGGGCAAGGCTTGGCTGTGCGCCGATTCAGCCACACTGAGATTGAGAAACTGCATGCGCTCAAAACCCAGGCGCTTCGCCAGCGCGGTGGACGCAGACACCAACTCGCTGCGGGTTTCTATGCCGTAAATGTGGCCGCGACCCAATGCCTTGAAAAACAAGTCGTAAATGATGAAGCCCAAATATGACTTGCCAGCACCATGGTCCGCCAGCGCGGGGCCTGCGTCAGTAGCAGGTAATTCGTTGAGGATTTTTTCAATGAACTGAAACAGGTGGTTCACCTGCTTGAGCTTGCGGCGCGAATCCTGGTTGATCTTGCCCTCGCGCGTGAGGATGTGCAGTTCTTTCAGCAACTCCAAGGACTGGCCGGGGCGCAGGTCGAGTTGATCGCTAGCGGTTTGGACTTTGGGGGCGGAGTGTTTGGGTTTGGGCATGGGGAGATTGTGCCCTTGTGGGTTTTAATGGCCTCTGCCATTTCATTTGCCAATGTGATGCTGAGTTAATGAGTGGTTCGGATGAAGGATCTCAATTTACAGGTTGAAACAACCATGTAATTTCTCCATCCCTTGGCGAAATTACATGGTTAATTTGTGTTTCTAGCCATTTATCACTGATTGGTAAATAAAAGCCCGTTTAATTTATTTGACGAGACACCAAAGGAAACTTGCCCGGATCGCGAATCGACTCAACCGATAAATCAATATCCATCAAAGGCCAATAAAGATGGTCTGGCGATGGCCATTCAATGCTGGAGATTTGCTCCATAGTGGCTTTTTTAAACCAAGGAAACTCTTCATAGGAAACAAACAACTCCTCGTCACCTAAGAGCAGCCAAAAGCCTTTATTTGAAGCCTGAGAAACTTCAATTTCTGAAATGGTTTTGCCAAGCACTGCGAATTTCCTTTTCATGCGTTTGAACCATGGACAAAGTGTCAGCTATTTGCTTTTGAGAAAGCCCTTGGCTCATAGCGAGTTCGATTTTGGGTTCAAGCCAAAATTTAGCTTCACCATCTGTATGGGATACGTGAATATGCATTCGTGATTCTTCACGCGAGAAGAAAAAGAAGCGAAACGCACCTTCACGGAATACGGTTGGAGCCATAGAAAAATGATATCAGTTCTTGTTTTCCTTGGTTTGCCTGCTGCCAACCCTTAAAGTTTTATTTTCCAACTAACCCCTCCCACCCCTCTCTC
The DNA here is from genome assembly GCA_947508145.1 of Comamonadaceae bacterium. Taxonomy (GTDB): domain Bacteria; phylum Pseudomonadota; class Gammaproteobacteria; order Burkholderiales; family Burkholderiaceae_C; genus Limnohabitans. Next base: position 2,511 of record CANNRV010000146.1, on the reverse strand, counting down.
CCCAAGTCCTCCAACACCTTCACATTCCTCTCATAAATCAGCGACGCATCCGGAAACGCTTCAACGGCCTTATCAATACTTTCCTCGCGCAGTAAATGCAGCGTTGGGTAAGGCGCGCGGTTGGTGAAGTTGCTGATATCGTCTGCTTGTGTGCCTGCAAACTGGTAGCGCGGGTGAAAGTCTGCAATTTGCAGCACGCCCTCTAATGCCATAGACAGCAACACGGAATCGCAGTCAAACAAAAATTCGTTGAAGTCTAAAAAGTCCGGATAGAGCTTGGGCGCAATCAAGAGCGTGGTGTCCAACAGGGCGGCATCGGTGGTGATCAACAACTGCATTTCCTCTTGCAGCATCTTCAGCACTTGCTCGGGCTCGCTTTCCACGCACACCACATAGCGCACTTGCTGTTTGGCCACCACGGCTTTGGCAAATGGACACAGGTTCAGGCCTATCACTGCTTTGTTCAGCCATTGCTGTGTGTCTTCAATCACTACTCGTTCTTCATCGTTATTCATAGGTGTCTTTCTGAAAGACCAAGGCTCGTCCAATCAAATGCGCCAGCACCACACCGGCTGCGCTGAGTGCGGCGGTCACGCCCCAGGTCCATTGCCAACCACCTGCAACAGCAGCCACCCAGGCCACCAAGGGCGGGCCTGCAAACTGTCCCAATGCAGACCATTGCTGCATATGGCCGACGGTGGTGGACACAGTGGCATCGTTCGGTGCCAAACGCAATGCGCATGAAAACAAGGTGGCGGGAATCAAACCGCCCACGGCTGAGAACACCAGCACGCAGGCAAAGCGCATGGCAGTGGGCAAACCAGCGCCTTGCCATTCGGCATACGCGCCTATGGCACCCAGGGTCATGCAAGCAAATCCTATGAACAGCAAACGCTCTGCTGCCCAGCCGCGTTGTAACAAACGCCCGGCCACAATATTTCCACTGACATTGGCCAGCGCCACACAGGCCGACAACACGCCGCCCACGCCCGCGCTCAAACCGAGTTGCGCATACACGGTGGGTAAAAAGCCAATGACCGCCAACCACTGGGATGAATACGCGGCAAACGTCAAGGCCACCAACCACGGGCCGGGGCTTCGCAAAGTCAAGGCCAAACGCTGCTGCCAGCCAGCGTAGAACGAACCGCTATTTATAAGCGCAGGTGCAGGCAAATTCGGCACACACCACCACACAGCCACAAATGCAAACGCCGCCACTGCTGCCAGCAACCACCACCAGGCTTGCCAGTTCAAACCCGCGATCACCCACGGCCCAATCAACAAAGCCAAGGCGTTACCGGTGGGCATGTAAGTGCCCCACCAACCCATGCGGCCATTGAGCTCAGATGCATCCACGGTACGGCGAATCAGCGCAGGTGCGGGCATCACGACCAGCAAAAAACCCAAGCCTTCGAGCGCACGCAAAGCCAACAAGCTGTTGGCGCTGTTTGCAAACCCACCGCACAAACTGGCGAAAGCCAACAAGGCCAAACCGCAAAGCATGCTGCGGCGCAATCCCAAACCATCGGCGCTCAAGCCGACGGCCAAACCCAAAGTCATACCGGCCAACTGCACCGCAGACAACAGAAAGCCGGCTTGCACCAGGCTGATGTGCAGCGCGGTTTGCAACGTCGGCAAGGCGGGTGACAACTTGCCCACATGCAAGGCGGCGCAAACTCCGGCCAACACAATCACCCACGAGGGATGCATGCCAAAACGGTGTGTTTGCATCAGCGGTTCACGCTGTCAAACGCGCATGCTCTTTGGTGGCAAACCTGTCGGTCATGCCTGCGATGTAGTCTGAGACAGCACGCGGCAAGTTGCTGCGCTTGGCGTGGCGCTCGGGCATGTCTTGCGGCTTATTCATATAGGCGTTGAACAATTCGCTGACCACTTGTCTTGCCCAATCGGTGGTTTGCAACACCTGCGGGTGGCGGTAGAGGCTGTGCAGCAAAAAATGTTTCAGCTCTGTGCTGGCCACACGCATGCCGGGACTGAAGCGCACCAGTGGCGGCGAGTTGCGCACATCGTCTGCAGATGCAGGCGCGTACTCGCGCAATGCGGCACGGGTGCTGTCCATCACGTCATACACCTGATCGCTCAACATGCGGCGTATGGTTTCATACAGCAAGCGTCTGCCGGAGAGCGCGGGGAATTCATCTTCAACACGCAAGCGGTAGGTGTTGAACAACACCACTTCTTGCAATTGCTCTATCGTGATCAGGCCCGAGCGCACGCCGTCGTCTATGTCATGCGCGTTATAAGCCATCTCATCGGCCAGGTTGCACAACTGCGCCTCTAAAGACGGTTGTTGTCTCAGTAAAAAACGTGCACCTACGCCACCGGGCTCGGCATCTTCCAACAGTTGCGCGTTGCGTAGCGAGCAATGTTTCAAAATGCCTTCGCGGGTTTCAAAGCACAAATTCAAACCATCAAACTGCGGGTAACGCTCTTCCAAACTGTCCACCACGCGCAGGCTTTGCAGGTTGTGCTCAAAACCGCCGTAGGGGG
>CANNRV010000145.1 GCA_947508145.1 Comamonadaceae bacterium | reverse complement strand
CGTGAGCATGGCGACCATTTCGGCGGCTTCTTTGCGAACAGCTTCATCTGGATGATTTAACTCTTGGTCAATCAACAAGGCGCAGTACAAATTCAGCGCCCGTCCGCCTTCTGCATAGGCTTTGGCAGTGAGCAACATTTTTCGCACATCCGGGTGAACCAAAATGCTGTCTGCCGGTTGCGACGGATTTTTCACGCCCGACAAACTGCGCGACTGGATACGTTCTTTGGCATAGGCCAAGGCGTTTTGGTAAGCCACCTCTGTCAGCCCCAGCGATTGCATGCCCACGCCGATACGCGCCGCGTTCATCATCACAAACATCGCCGCCAAGCCTTTGTGCGGTTGACCCACCAAAGTGCCTACGGCTTTGTCTAACACCATCTGGCAGGTCGCATTGCCATGTATGCCCATTTTGTGCTCTAAGCCGCCGCAATAAATGCCATTGCGTTCGCCCACCGTGCCGTCTGCGTTGACCTGGTATTTGGGAACCACAAACAAACTGATGCCTTTGCTTCCCACTGGCGCATCAGGCAAACGTGCCAGCACCAGATGAACAATATTGCTGACAAAGTCGTGTTCGCCTGCACTGATGAAAATTTTGTTGCCGGTGAGTTCATAGCTGCCGTCCGCGCGCGGTTCTGCTTTGGTTCTGAGCAATCCCAGATCGGTGCCGCAATGCGCTTCCGTCAAACACATGGTGCCGGTCCACTCGCCGCTGGTAAGTTTGGGTAAATACAAACGCTTTTGTTCTTCAGTGCCATGCGCATGCAAGCATTCATACGCGCCATGCGTCAGTCCGGGGTACATGGTCCAAGCCTGATTCGCACTGTTGAGCATTTCATAAAAACACTGGTTGACCACCAGAGGCAGGCCTTGTCCGCCGTACTTCGGGTCGCAACTCAATGCGGTCCATCCGCCTTGCACATATTGCGCAAATGCCTCTTTAAAACCCTGCGGCGTTGTAACTTCATGCGTTTGGGTGTTCAACTGACAGCCCTGTCTGTCGCCCACGCTATTCAATGGCAGCAATACTTCAGCAGCGAATTTGCCGCCCTCTTCCAGGATGGACGCAATCGTGCCGGTGTCTAAATCTGCATGTGCAGGCATGTGTTGAAGTGCGGCTGGCACGTCCAGCACTTCGTTCATCACAAACTGCATATCCCGCAAGGGTGGTGTGTAAATCGGCATGGTCAATCTTTCTGAGTGGTAGCGCCATAACGCTGAAGAATATGTTCAAACCCCTGTTTGGCGCGGTTCAAACTTTTGGCTGTCTTTAAAAACCGCGCTTCGTAATGCAAAGCCAAAATCAACCCATGGATTTCAAATGACATCTGGGTGGCATCAGTGTCTTTGGACAAATGCTGTTCGTCACGGGCTTGCAGCACAGACCGATGCAAAGCCGTCAACCAGGTTTTCACAGAACTGGCCAGCGCATCGCGCACCGGCCCGGGCCGGTCATCAAATTCGACCGCGCCACTGATATACAAACAACCTGAATCAATTTCTGCGCTGGTGCGCAACATCCAGCAGTGAAACAGGGCGCGCAAGCGGGGCAAGCCGCGTGGCATTTCCATGGCCGGGAAAAATATTTCTTGTTCAAACCGCTGGTGGTATTCGCGAATCACGGAAATTTGCAATTCTTCACGTGAACCAAAATGCGCGAACACACCCGATTTGCTCATTTGCATCGCATCAGCCACTGCGCCTATGCTCAAGCCTTCCAGACCGATTTGTGCTGCCATGCCCAAGGCTGTATCAATAATCGCTGCTTTGGTTTGTTGCCCCTTTTGTAAAAGGCGTTGGCGAACCAATTGTTTGTCATGGCGGTCGTGTAAGGTTTGGGGGTCTGTCATGGGATCTTGAAAACGAACGATCGTGCTATTTTGCATGATTTCCAAACAGTTTGACAAAGCAACGCTTACTTACACTCTGACCATGCAATCCACACTTATATTAGCCATCAGACATGGCGAGACAGACTGGAACGTGAATAACCGCATCCAGGGACATATCGACATTGCACTGAATGCGCAAGGACTGTGGCAAGCACAGCAAGTGGCGAATGCCTTGGCGCAAGACATGGTGCATGCGGTCTATGCCAGCGATTTACAACGTGCTTTGGTGACAGCTCAACATATTGCGTCACACCATCATTTAGAGGTGGACATCTTGCCGAATTTGAGAGAGCGGCATTACGGCTTGTTTGAAGGCCTCACTTGGGCGGAGATTCAAGCCTCACATCCAGAGGACGCGGCCTATTGGAAAGACAGGGTGCCCGACTGGACACCACAAAACGGCGGCGAGAGCTTGAACATGTTGCACCAACGGGTTGAGCACACTGTGAATCAACTGGCGTCAAAGCATCTGGGCGAGCAAATTGCGATCGTCACCCACGGCGGCGTATTGGACATCTTGTACCGAATGGCGACGGGTCAGGACTTACAAGTGGCGCGAAGCTGGGCCTTGCGCAACACAGCGGTCAACCGATTGATGTGGACACCGCAAGGATTGAAATTGGTAGGCTGGGCAGATGAACGCCACTTAGAAGACATCTCGCGCGACGACAAAAGCGCTTGATTCGGCTGCATTTGTAGCAGCGGGTAAAGGAATCAACCGGGTTCAGTGCCAAATAAACCGGCTGCGTTTTGCGCAGCAGCCGGTGCAGTCACACCCAAGTGCGCATAAGCCGCCAGCGTAGCGATACGCCCGCGCGGCGTGCGCTGTAAAAAACCTTGTTGAATCAAAAACGGCTCAATCACGTCTTCAATGGTGTCGCGCTCTTCACCAATACTGGCAGCGATATTGTCCAAACCCACCGGACCGCCATCAAAGCGGTGAATGACCGCCTCTAACAATTTGCGGTCCATCAAATCAAAACCTTGTGCATCTACATCCAACATGGCCAGTGCCGCTTCGGCCACGGCTTTGCTGATGCGACCATCGGTCTTGACCTCGGCATAGTCACGCACGCGGCGCAATAAACGGTTGGCGATACGTGGTGTGCCGCGCGAACGACGCGCAATTTCAAACGCGCCGTCTTCATGCAATTGGGCTTTGAGCAAACCACCGCTGCGCATGACGATGCGAAGCAGTTCTTCAGGCGTATAAAACTCCAAGCGCGCCACGATACCGAAACGGTCCCGCAACGGATTGGTCAACATGCCGGCGCGAGTGGTTGCACCCACCAGCGTGAACGGCTGCAAATCGAGTTTGATGCTGCGCGCCGCCGGGCCTTCGCCGATCATGATGTCGATCTGGTAGTCCTCCAACGCCGGGTACAAAATTTCTTCGACCACGGGCGACAAGCGATGGATTTCATCGATGAACAACACATCGTTTTTTTCCAGATTGGTCAGCAGCGCGGCCAAGTCTTTGGGCTTTTCCAGCACCGGCCCGCTGGTCTGGCGCAAATTCACACCGAGTTCTTGCGCAATGATGTGACTCAACGTGGTCTTGCCCAAGCCTGGCGGGCCGAACAACAACACATGGTCGAGTGCTTCATCACGCTGACGCGCAGCACCAATGAATATCTCTAATTGCTCGCGCACCTTGGATTGGCCCACGTACTCTTGCAACAACTTGGGACGCAGGGCGCGCTCTATCGCTTCTTCGCGCGGGCTGACGGGCGCGGCTGATACGACCCGGTTATCAGGTGTGAAGTCGCTGCCAAAGCTGTCGGTTTGTATGCTCATGTTTATCTGGCCAAAGCCTTCAAGGCTTGTTTGATGCCATCACTCACGCCAATGTCTGCGGGTAATTGTTTCAATGCTGCTGTTGCCTCTTTGTCGCTATAGCCCAAGCTCATCAGCGCTTGCAAGATATCGTTTTGTGCTGAATGCGCTTGTGGTGCTGCGTTTGCTCCGAGGTCGCTGCCCATCTTGCCTTTGAGTTCCAGCAGTAAACGTTCAGCGGTTTTTTTGCCCACGCCGGGGATCTTCACCAGCCTGCCCGCCTCCTGCATGCTGATGGCCTGGGCCAACTCAGCCACGTTCAAACCGCTGAGCACGCCCAGCGCCATGCGCGGGCCCACGCCGGAAATTTTGATCAACTGGCGAAACGCAGTGCGTTCTTCGGCGGTGGCAAAGCCATACAGAATTTGCGCATCTTCGCGCACCACAAAATGCGTGAGCAAGCTCAGCTTGTCGCCGACAGCCGGCAGGTTGTAAAACGTGCTCATAGGCACATCCACCTCATAGCCAACGCCATGGCAGTCGACCAAGACCTGTGGCGGATTTTTTTCTAAGAGTGTGCCGCTGAGTTTGCCAATCATGTGTTGTTGTCAGTGTTGTGGTCAACGTCAATTATCAACGCGAATGGAGCGGGGCCCGAGAGCGCGCATTTGCCCTTGGGGTATGCTTTGTCTTCCTAGCAGTCACAGACGGATAAACACATGCCAGCCACCCTCAGGCTTGAAGAACAACAGCATCCGGCCAAGCATGCCCAACATCACGGCGGGCCAACAGTTTGATAGTACGTCACCAATTCAGTCCGAGCAGCAACACCCGTCTCGGCAATTTATGCGGCGCACTGGACGAACACTTGCGCACCATCGAAACCGGTTTGCAAGTCAAGATTGCACACAGCCACGAAAAATTCAAAATTGATGGCAGCAAAGCCAACGCCACGCGGGCATTGGAAGTGTTGCAAGCCATGTTTGAACGCGCCTCCAAACCCATTGCCAAAGAACACGTACAACTGATGTTGGCGGGCGATGCACACATGGGCGACGACGGCTTGGCACTGTCCACACGCCGCAATGACGTCAAAGCCCGCACGCCGACACAAGCTTTGTATCTGGAGAACATCGCCAGCCACGACATCACCTTCGGCATTGGCCCGGCGGGCACCGGTAAAACGTATTTGGCTGTGGCCAGCGCGGTGGATGCGTTGGAGCGCAGCGCGGTGCAGCGCATCATCCTCACACGCCCTGCAGTTGAAGCCGGTGAAAAACTCGGTTTTCTGCCGGGTGATTTGGGCCAAAAAGTCGACCCGTATTTGCGTCCGCTGTATGACGCTTTGTATGAACTCATGGGTTTTGACAAAGTGCAAAAAGCGTTCGAGCGCAGCGCTTTAGAAATTGCGCCATTGGCGTTCATGCGGGGTCGCACCTTGAACAATGCATTCATCATTTTGGATGAAGCTCAAAACACCACGCCCGAGCAAATGAAAATGTTTCTCACCCGCATTGGCTTTGGTGCCAAAGCGGTGGTCACCGGTGATGTGAGTCAAATCGATTTGCCCAAAGGCAGTCCCAGCGGGCTGATTGATGCTGAACACATTTTGCGACGTGTTGATGGCATTGCCGTCACGCATTTCACCAGCAAAGACGTGGTGCGTCATCCTTTGGTGGCCCGCATTGTGGATGCGTACGACAAGCACCGCAAAACCTCTTAAGACATGGCG
>CANNRV010000144.1 GCA_947508145.1 Comamonadaceae bacterium | reverse complement strand
TATGCGCGGCGTATGAAATCCGGTGACCCGGAAAACCTGGAAGCCCAAGCAAGCGCCTATTACTTTCCACAAGTATTCGGTCGCAGTTTTCACCGCAGCCAATCCGTCTGGGTGAATGCCGCGCTGGACTATGGGTATGCGGTTATGCGTGGTGCTTGCGCGAGAGCATTGGTGGCTCATGGCTTGCTACCGTCGCTTGGTCTGTTCCACAGCAATGAACAAAATGCGTTCAACTTAGCGGACGATTTAATTGAACCGTACAGGCCACTGGTGGATTTGTATGTGGCAACGCATACCAAGCCAGAAACTGAAGCAGAGCTGCAACCAACTGACAAAGCGGCCTTGGTTGGCCTGTTGCACACAGATATGGAAATGCCCAGAGGCATCATGTCTGTGTTGTCATCGGTTGAACAAGCAGCTGAATCTTTGGTCAGACTGTATGAAGGTGAGCCAGATGCCATGCTTGAATTACCCAGACTGATTGGACTCAAGCAGCACCGGTTCGACATGTAATCAAACCATGAGTCAGATCACGAGGCGATTCATGCGCATGATGGTTTTTTTTGATTTGCCCATGGTCACTAAAGCCGAAAAACGGGCGTACACCGTGTTCCGTAGATTTCTATTGAACGACGGTTACGACATGATTCAATTTTCAGTTTATGGACGGATATTGAACGGTAGCGACGCAGAAAAAAAACATTTGCAGCGACTTCAAGCCAACCTTCCACCTGAAGGCTCAGTGCGCGTGATGACCGTGACAGAAAAACAATATGCTGGCATGTTGCTGCTGGTGGGCTTACCTCTTTTTCAAGAAAAAAAGGTCGGCGCAGACCAAATGCTGCTTTTTTAAAAGCTTTTTTGCAAAAGAAAACCCCTGCCAGGCTAGGCCTGACGGGGGTTTGCTCTAGGTCGAGTGTAGCTATCCGGGGTGAGAGAGGGAGCTACAACTGTCTTTGGCGGTTTTTCTGTTGTGGCAAAAGTGTAGCTATCCGGGGTGAGAGAGGGAGCTACAACCTCGGTGGCCGTGATCCAGTTGCTGCCCACAGTGTAGCTATCCGGGGTGAGAGAGGGAGCTACAACGGCAAAGCCGCGCTGCAGGTGGCGCGTGATAGTGTAGCTATCCGGGGTGAGAGAGGGAGCTACAACCATGGCGCTGTTCACCCTGAACACCGGCGTAGTGTAGCTATCCGGGGTGAGAGAGGGAGCTACAACGGGCGCGGTTGAGTTTGACCGCATGGAAGCAGTGTAGCTATCCGGGGTGAGAGAGGGAGCTACAACGTCGGTGCCGATCAGCCAGAGGTCAACGCCAGTGTAGCTATCCGGGGTGAGAGAGGGAGCTACAACGCAACAACCACGCCAAAGGCTTGATTCAGCAGTGTAGCTATCCGGGGTGAGAGAGGGAGCTACAACTTCAGCGCATTGATGGCTTGCGTGCGTTGTAGTGTAGCTATCCGGGGTGAGAGAGGGAGCTACAACTTGGGGTGTGTGTTTGAGTGCGGGGCGTCCAGTGTAGCTATCCGGGGTGAGAGAGGGAGCTACAACAAGGCAATGGCCTCGCCGCCTTCAGCGGCCATGCCATTGCCACGCTAAAGCGTTTTTTGCTATCCAAAAATCACATCCGCTCTCTGGCCAACGCCTACAATTTTTTCAACGCCACTTCCCGGCTCACCGGCTCCAAAACGCAAGTGCTGCCAGAGGGGGTCGCTGCCGGTGAATGCGGTGTGCCCTTGGATGAGGCCAGTTCGCAGGTTTGAGGTTTTAGCGTTAAAAGAAAAAGGGCCTGAGGGCCCTTTTTTCTTGGTTTCATCACGCGTCAGGCCAATACACCCAGCCCATGCTTTTGGACTACTGCCAGGAGCTTGAGGGCCATTCCACTGGGTTGCTTACTGCCGGACTCCCACTTTTGAACAGTGGATTCGCTGGTATTGAGGTATCTGGCAAAAACCGGTTGGCTGACGTGTGCTTATTCGCGGATATGTTTGATTTCGCTCGGTGCCAGTGTGGGCGGCACCGCCAGGCAAGATTCATCAAACTGGCGCATAGTGGTTTGGTCAATCGCACCTACCTTTTGCAAGGCAGCTGCAGAGGCATGGATGGCAGTAGAGGCATCACTTTTACATTTCTATTTTCGACAGCAAAGCGGTGACTCCGCCGGTGGCGAAGTTTTTCACGTCTTCGCGCACGGCTTTCCAAGCGGCTGAGCCCAGCACTTCGTCCATCTGCGCTTGGCTGTCAAACCAGATTTCAAAGATCAAATAAAACGGCGGCGCAGAGCCGTCAGGCAGCGGGCTACATTTGGCAATCTCGATACGGGCTGCGCCTTTGGCCGCGACCACCAACGGTGTGTGCGTCTCGAAATAGTACTTATCGAACTCTTGCGGGTTCTTCGGCGTGCCGTACAAAACGGTGCGCTTGAAACCGCCTTTGTTGCTCGCCGAGGCGGTGGTGGCGGTGCCGACGGCGGCCAAGGCAAGTGCGGATGAGAGGAATGCGGTGCGACGGTCCATCGCGGGTTCCTTAAGTTGAAAAAATGCAATCACATCCGCTCTCTGGCCAAAGCCGCACCTTTGGCCAAGGCCTCCAGCTTTTTCAGTGCCACTTCCCGGCTCATTGGGGCCAAGCCGCAGTTGGTGCATGGAAACAAGCGGTCTTTGTTCACAAACTTCAATGCTTTGCCAATGGTGTCGGCCACTTCTTCGGGCGTTTCAATCGTGTCGGAAGCGACATCGATCACACCGACCATCACGTCTTTGCCTTCGAGCAGCGCAATCAAATCCATGGGCACATGCGAGTGGAAACATTCCAGGCTCACTTGGTCAATGCTGCTTTTGGCGAGCGCGGGGAATATTTTTTCGTACTGTCGCCATTCGTGGCCCAGCGAGTTTTTCCAATCCACGTTGGCTTGAATGCCGTAGCCATAACAAATATGAACAGCCGTGGTGCAGGTCAAGCCCTGGGCGGCGCGTTCCAGCGCTTTCACGCCCCAGTCCGCAGCTTCTGCCATGTAGACATTGAAAGCCGGTTCATCAAACTGAATGATGTCCACACCGTCGGCCTGCAAAGCCAGCGCTTCTTGGTTGAGCAGTTCTGCAAACGCCATGGCCATTTTGATGCGCCCCTCGTCGCCCTCGCCGTAAAAACGGTCGGCGACGGTGTCGACAATCGTCATCGGGCCGGGCAAGGTGAATTTGATTTTTTTCGTCGTGTGCGCACGCAGCAACTGCGCTTCCATGGCGTGCACACGGCCTTTGAGTTTCAAGGCCGACACCACTTGCGGCACCATCGCGTCATAGCGGTTATTGCGAATGCCCATCTTCACTTTGTTCTCGAAATCTATGCCTTCGACTTGCTCCAGAAAGCCGTGCACAAAATGCTGCCGCGCCTGCTCGCCGTCGCCGATGATGTCCAGGCCCGCGTCTTCCTGCGCCTTGATCCACAACAAGGTGGCATCCGCTTTGGCTTGGCGCAGTGCCTCGCCTTCGGCCTTCCATTGCGGCCACAGCATTTGGGTTTCGGCCAGCCATTCGGGTTTGGGCAGGCTGCCCGCGATTGAGGTTGCAAACATGGGAGGTCTCCGTTTTTAAAAATATCAGGCCAATGCGACTTCAGGCTGTTCAAACGCCTTTGACTTCAAAGAAAAAACATGCGAAAGCAATTCAAAGGAACGCAATTGCACTTGCGGGTCATGCACCCAGGTGCAGACCACCAGTTCATCGAGCTCTAAGCTGGCAGCCAGCGCGCGCATTTTGTCGGCGGCTTGTTCGGGCGTGCCAACCAGCGCGTCGTCGCGCATGGCTTCAATCGCGGCGGCATCTTGGGGATTCAAATCGGCGCATGCCAACTCGGGTGGCAACAAAGCCGTCACCCGGCCCCGGTTGCGTTCCAAGCGCCAGCGTGCACGGCTTTGAAACTGGAACCAAGCTTGTTCTTCGGTGTCCGCCGCCAGCGCGGAGACGCAAATCGTGGCCTGCGGTTTGTCCAAATAAGGGCTGGGTTTGAAATGGCTGCGGTACATGTCCAGCGCCTGTTCGCAGCCAACACCATCACTGAAGAAATACGCGAACGCATACGGCAAACCCAAATGCGCAGCGAGCTGTGCGCCGTAGTTAGAGCTGCCCAATATCCACAAGGACGGCGATGTCACACCTGTGGGCTGGGCGATCACGCCGTGGCCCGGGTGGCCGGCTGGGAAATCTTGTCCCGTCACCCACGCCTGCAATTCCATCACCTGCTGCGGAAAACGTTCGGAGGCATAACGGTCCGGGTTCAGCAGTTGCGATGTGCGACCGTCGCTGCCGGGGGCGCGTCCCAAACCGAGGTCTATGCGTCCAGGCGCCAGCGCGTCCAACACACGAAATTGCTCAGCTACTTTAAAAGGCGCGTAATGCGGCAACATGACCCCGGCGCTGCCCAGGCGTATGCGCGTGGTGCGCGCGGCGATGGCAGCCAATAAGACTTCAGGCGCGGTGCCCGCAATGCTGGGCAGGTTGTGGTGCTCGCTGACCCAGAAACGGTCGTATCCCCAAGCTTCGCAGGCTTGTGCCAGCGCCAGCGTGTGCCGGATGGAGGCATCTTGCGGCTGGCCGTAGGACACCACGGATTGATCGAGCACGGAGAGTTTAAACATGGTTTCATCATACGCATGCCTTCCGTCACGGTTTTGAAAGGGAATTCCTGCATCCATTTGTAATTTCGGCTCTTGACATGGGGTATGCCAACCCCAAACCACCACCAGCCCGGGTTTACCATGCACACAACAACGCATGCCTGAGAAAAACAGGCCCGGTCACAGGAGCAGTACCCATGTTGGTTAAAACCATTTACATCAGCCGCAGTACCGGGCCGCAAACCAGCACCATGACAGGTTCTATTTTGAAAACCGCTTTGGTGTTCAACCGTGTCCATCAGGTGACGGGCGTGCTGTGCCAGGGGCAAGGGTTTTTTATTCAGGTGCTCGAAGGCGAGCGCTCGGTCATCAACCAGTTGTACGCCCGTATCGTGCGCGACTCGCGGCACAAAGATGTGGAGATGGTCAGCATGGAAGAAATCAGCCAACGGCAATTCACCGGTTGGTCGATGGCGCTGATTGATTTGTCCGACACCGACCCGATGGTGGTGATGCAGCACCCAGAGTTCGACCCTTACTCGGCGAGCGCCGCATTTTTGTCGCAGCAAATCACCGATTGGATTGCCAGCGGCAAGCCGATCCAAAGCCCGGCGGAATAAGCCGGGGCTTCAGGCGCATTTATTCAGGCGCTTTTGTTCAGTCGCTTTTGGCCATTTCCGCTTCTTGCAAACTGCGCCACATCACTTTGCCGCTGCCGCTTTTGGGCAGAGCGTCTATGAATTCCACCAAGCGCGGCGCTTTGTACACCGCCATGTTCTCGCGGCACCAGGCCATGATGTCGGCCTCGCTCACCTGCCCCTGCTGCGCTTGGCG
>CANNRV010000143.1 GCA_947508145.1 Comamonadaceae bacterium | reverse complement strand
GTTGCCGAAAAACTTTTTGGCGGCCACCCCGTGGCCGCAGTTGCAACATGGCGCGCGTTATTTGAAAGCCATCAGTCTGCGGTTGGAGAAATACCGCGCCGACCCGGCACGGGACGCGCAGCGATTAGCCGAGCTCAAACCGATGGAGCAAAAGTATTGGCGGCTGGTGGCCGAGCGCAAAGGCCAGACTGATGCGCGCATGTTGGAATTCCGGTGGTTATTGGAAGAACTGCGGGTCAGCTTTTTCGCCCAGGAACTGAGAACGCCGCAACCGGTGAGCATCAAGCGGTTGGAAAAAGCGTGGGCTCAGCTGTCGCACTGAGCGCGTGATTTAAAAACGGCCATGCGCAACGCATGGTGCATTCGTTACATCAATTCCCCATCGACTCCGCAATCCTCGCCGCATTCAACTCCGGGTTCAGCAGTTGCGCAAACTCATACACAAACTGTCTTAAATACGCCTGCTTTTTGAACGCGATACGCGCCAAATTGCGGCCAAATAAATGCCCGGCGGGGCGCACCAACAGGTCTTCGTCGGTGATGTCGCGCACCGCCATTTCGGCGACGATGCCCACACCCATGCCTAAGCGCACATAGGTTTTGATCACGTCCGAATCAATCGCTTCCAGCGCAATCCGCGGGGTCAGGTGTTGTGCGGCAAAGGCTTTGTCTATGCGGGTGCGACCGGTGAACGACGGGTGGTAGGTGATGATGGGCTCGTTGGCCAGGTCGCTGAGTTGCAGTTCTTCCACGCTGGCCAGCGGGTGGTCTTTGGGCAGCACCAGCACGTGTTCCCATTCGTAACAGGGCAGGGTGATCAGCTCGGGGTAGTCGGACAAGGACTCGGTGGCAATGCCGATTTCAGCGGTTTCATCAATCACCATGCGGGCCACTTGGTCGGGTGCGCCTTGGTGCAGGCTGATGTTCACGTTCGGGTAAGCGGTCCGCAATTGCGCCACCGGCAGCGGCAGCACATAACGCGCTTGTGTGTGGGTGGTGGCGATAGACAAGGTGCCAGAGTCTTGCGTGCTGTACTGCTCGCCAATGCGTTTGAGGTTGTTTACCTCCCGCAAAATGATGTCTATGCTTTTGAGCACATGCTCACCGGGCTCGGTCACGCGTTTCAAGCGCTTGCCGTGGCGGCCGAATATTTCTATGCCCAGTTCCTCTTCCAGTTCCAGAATGGATTTGGACACGCCGGGCTGCGAGGTGTGCAGCGATTTGGCGACTTCGGTGAGGTTGAGATTGCGCTTGACAGCTTCCTGGACAAAGCGGAATTGATGCAGGTTCATAACAAATCCATATAACGCTATGGGTTCATTATGCCTTTTTTGAGTAGATTATTCGCCAATGGCGATGCGGGCCAGCAAATCCAGCAGCGCCTCGTTTTCGCCGACGGCGGCGGTGCATTCGAATTGCACCTGCGGGTATTGCTGACTGAGTTCGCTCATCATCTGCGGCAAGTCGTGGCGCACATGTTTACCCACGCCTAAAAACATGGGCACCACCCGCACGTTGGTGATGCCTTGGGCCACAAACTCGGCGACGGTGTGGGGCAGATCGGGTTGGCTCAATTCCAGGTAGGCGCAGGCGACGGCTAAGTCTGGATGGGCAGCGGCCATGCGCTCACGCACGGCTTGCATGGGGCGGTGCCAAAGTGGGTCGCGCGATCCATGCGCAAACAAGATGATGGCTTGTTTCATCAATGTCTGAGCACCAGGCGGGAAAACACGGTTAGCGAACCAGCCATGAACACCACGCAAGGGGTGGCAGCGGCCAGCCAGGGCGACCAGTCGTTCAAATTGCCGATGTAGCCGAACAAATTATTGAACAGCACAAAAGTGATGCCAATGATCACGCCTGCAAACACCATGGTGTTCATCGAGGTATTGCGTAAATGCAGGTAGGCAAACGGCAGGGCCAACACCACCATCACCAGACATCCAAGCGGGTAAAACACTTTTTTCCAGAAGTCAATCTCATAGCGGTGCGAGGCTTGTCCGTTATTTTTCAAGTGTTGAATGTAGTGGAACAAATCCAGGGTGGCCATGCGTTCAGGCTTGAGCAAGGCCACAGACACCATGTCTTCTTTCAACTGGGTCGGCCACACCACGTTGGGGGAGGAAACCAGGTCTATGTTTTCGTCCAGCTTGACGCCAAAGTTTCGCCGGGTCACTTGGTTCAAAGTCCAGCTGTCGTTGTTGTCGCTTAAGTTGCCGGTGACAGCTTTGGTTAAGGTGTTCAATTTTCCGGCTTCGTTGAATTCATAAATAGTGATGCCGCTGAGCTCGCCTTCGCGGCTCAAGGCCAGCACATTCACGATGTAAGAACTTTTTTCGCGGTTCTCTTTCAGCCAAGCGCCGGAGTTGCCTTGGGTGATGGTCTCACCCAGGTAAACCGCTTTGATCAGTTGCGCCTGGCGGCTGGAATAGGGGGTGACGTAATCGCCGATGACAAAAGCAAACACCACAAACAGCAGACCCAACTCCAGCAGAGTTTTCAAGGCTCTCCAGGGGCCGAGTCCGCTGGTTCGCATGATGGTGAATTCCGAGCTTTTGGCAAACCGGGCCATGACGGAAATGGTGCCTATCAAGACAGTGATGGGCATCAATTCATACAAATGGTTGGGCACCATGAACATGACGTACAAGGCTGCGACTTGGAAGGTGTAAGCGCCATTGGGGCCTTTGCCAATCAGCTTGAGTTCATCGACCGAATCGAAAAACACAAACAAAGCGATAAATCCCAGCGTGGCCAAGCCAACCTTGGTCAACACCTCGGAATAAATCATTCTTCTGAGGGTTTTCATGGCCTGGCACCTTTGACAAGCGGTGCAGATGCGCGGCTTTTGCTGAAGATCAAACCTTGTTGTTGTCGCCAATACAAAATCAGGCAGGCCAAGATGAACACCGGCAGGTGCAAGGCGGTCAGCATGGACGGCAGACTGATTTGCCCGGCACCTATCCAGTTGCGGCTCATGTTGACCATGTTGTAGTAGGTGAAAAAACTGATGATGGTCAGTATCAATGAGCCGGAGCGACCGCTGCGCGGATTGATGAACGGTATGCCCAGCGCCAGGATGAGCAAATTCAGTGCGGCGATGGCCATGCCAATGCGCCAGCCGAGTTCGCCCAGGTTGACGTTGGTCGGATTTGCCCATAAACCGGCGGGCTGCATGGACTGGGCTTCGTCAGCGCTCAGTGCGATAGGCACGGTACTCACGCGTGAGGAATGCGTTTCGAACTCCACCACTTTGAGTTCGTTTTTATCGGGGGAGATGTCAATACGCTGGCCGTTTTTGAGCACCAGAAATCTTTCCTGGTCGCGGGTTTCAATTTGTCCGGTTTGTGCGGTCACGATGGACTGGGTGCCGGGTTCATTGGAAACGATGAAGATGCGGTTGGCGTTTTTGTCGGACAAGCTGCTGTTGTCTATGAAGAAAACCCGTTTGCCATTGGCAGATTCCTGGAATTGCCCTGGCTTGATGCGCTCCAAATCGCCGCGTTTTTCATAGCGTTCGCGCATTTCGCGGATTTGCTCGTTGGCCCAGGGCCAGGCCGTCAATGACAACAGGGAGATGGCAATCAACCACGGCCAGGCAAAACGCATGGTTGGTTTGAACAAAGCATACACAGACAAGCCGCTACCTTGCCAGATCACCATTTCACTGTCGGCATACATGCGTGAGACGGTTGAAACAATCGCGATGTAAATACTCAGGGTGAGCAATGAGTGCAAATTGCTCAATGTGGTGTAACCCAGCACCAGCCCGACATCTTTGGGGTTGAACCGGCCTATGGAGGCGTCCCCGAAAGTGCGAATCAGCCAGACGGTGATGACGATGGTGGTCAAGACCACCAGGGTGGCCCAGAAATACCGGGAGAGCTCTTGTCTGACAGAAGAATGGAATAACATACCTGATGGTATCTAAAAGGTAGATTATGAACTTGGAATTACAAACCCTGACCTGGGCGCAGGCCGCGTCAGTTTCCACCGATGCTTTGATCGTGCTGGTTTCTCAAAAATCTCCCAAAAACACAGGCGTGCTGGCTACCATGCTGGCGCAGGCTGAAAAAACAGGCGATTTCTCTCCCGCCGCCGGGCAATGCCTGATGTGGTGGAAGCCCCCGGGCCTGCAAGCCCAGCGTCTGGTATTCGCAGGCGTAGGTGAGGGACGCGCACAAGATGTGCGCCAGGCGGTGACAGCAGCTGTTACAGCTTTGAAAAAAACCAAAACCGCCAAAATCACTATTTGTTTGCAAGACGAACTGGCGTCACATTTGGCCATCGCAGCACAGGCTGTTGCAGATGCCTCCTATATATATACGGCCACCAAGCCCAGCGCCAAGGCTTCTTTGGTCACCAAGCTGACCTTGGGTGTGCCCGACAGCAGCAAATCATCCGGCGCTTTCGCTGTGGCCAAAGCCCAGTTGGCCGGGGTGGCACTGGCCCGCGAGTGGGGCAACCGGCCAGCTAACCACGCTACCCCCAGCGATTTGGCCAACGCCGCCAAGGCACTGGCCAAGCACCCGCGCATCAGCTGCCAGGTGTTGGGTTTGAAAGAAGTGACACGGCTTGGCATGGGTTCTTTTGCATCTGTTGCGCAAGCCTCAGCCGAACCCTTGAAATTCATCGTGCTGGAATACAAGGGCGCGGCAGCTTCTCAGGCGCCGGTGGTGTTGATCGGCAAAGGCATTACCTTTGACACCGGTGGTATTTCCCTCAAACCTGGCCCCGGCATGGATGAGATGAAATTTGACATGTGCGGCGCAGCCAGTGTGCTGGGCACATTTGAAGCACTGGCGCAGGCCAAGCCGCAGTTGAATGTGGTGGGTTTGATTCCCGCTTGCGAAAACATGCCGGGCGGCAAAGCCTTGAAGCCGGGTGACGTGGTCACCAGCATGAGCGGCCAAACCATTGAAATTTTGAACACCGACGCAGAAGGCCGCTTGATTTTGTGTGACGCGCTGACTTATGCCAAGCGTTTCAAACCGTCGGCAGTCATTGACATTGCGACCCTCACCGGTGCCTGCGTGATTGCCTTGGGCCATTTGCGCACCGGTTTGTACGCCACCGACGAAGACTTGGCACGCAAACTGAGCGAGGCTGGCGATCACAGCCTGGATTTGAACTGGCGCATGCCCTTAGATGATGAATACGCCGAAGGCCTGAAATCCAACTTCGCGGATGTGGCCAACGTCGCAGACCGGGCCGCCGGTTCAGTCACCGCCGCCAAGTTTTTGCACCGTTTCGCCAAAGATTTTCCCTGGGCGCACATGGACATTGCCGGCACGGCTTGGAAAAGCGGTGCGGCCAAAGGCGCTACCGGCCGTCCGGTGCCGTCCCTGTTGGCCTACTTGCTGGCTGAGGCTGACCATGCCAAACCCGCTAAATCAGCCAAAACAAGCAAACCGGCCAAAACCCAACGTGCCTGAATTTCCTTGCATTCATGACTGAAGTTGCATTCCATTTCAACGCACCTGACAAGCTCAACTACGCTTGTCGATTGCTGCGAAAAGCCTGCGCCGC
>CANNRV010000142.1 GCA_947508145.1 Comamonadaceae bacterium | reverse complement strand
CTTGCCCGCGTTGGACCGCCGTTTGAGTGTGGCCCCGATGATGGACTGGACCGACAGGCATTGCCGTTACTTTCACCGGCTGCTGTCGCGCCACGCGCTGCTCTACACCGAGATGGTGACCACCGGCGCATTGATTCACGGCGACCGCCCGCGCCACCTCGATTTCAACCCTGAAGAACACCCTGTCGCTTTGCAACTTGGCGGCAGTGAACCCGCAGACTTGGCCCAAGCCGCACGGCTGGGCGAGCAATGGGGCTATGACGAAATCAACCTCAACTGCGGCTGCCCCTCAGAGCGGGTGCAGCGCGGTGCTTTTGGTGCCTGTTTGATGGCCGAGCCGCAGTTGGTGGCCGATGGTGTCAAAGCCATGCTGGATGTGGTGTCGGTGCCGGTCACGGTGAAACACCGCATAGGCATAGACCGAGTTGAAAGCTACGACTTTGTGCGTGACTTCGTCGGCACGGTGGCGCAAGCAGGCTGCAAGAGCTTTACCGTGCATGCGCGCAACGCCTGGTTGCAAGGCATTTCGCCCAAGGAAAACCGCGAGCTGCCGCCGCTCAAACCCGACTGGGTGCTGCGTTTGAAAACCGATTTCCCCATTCTGCAGTTTTGCATCAACGGCGGCATCAAAACCATGGCGCAAATTCAGTTGCATTTGCAGCAGCTTGATGGTGTGATGGTCGGGCGCGAGGCGTACCACAACCCGTGGTTGCTCAGCGAGTGGGATGAAGCGCTGGGCGAAACCCCTTGCGGTTTGTCCCGCGATGAAGTGGAAGCGCTGATGGTGGCCTATATGGAAAAGCAGGCCTTGAACGGCGTGCCCTGGTTTGCCGTGGCCCGCCACATGTTGGGTTTGCGCCATGCCCAACAGGGCGCACGCAAATGGCGGCAAGTGTGGAGTGATCACCGTTTGAAACACACACCGGTGGCTGAAGTCGCCAGATTGGCCAAGCAGGCGCTGTCAACTGCCGCAACAGCTGATACTGAACCGCCTCAGGTGGCGTTCTGATTGGTGCTGTTGGCCGCCATGCGTTGGGCGGTGTTTCAGCAGTTTTCTCCAGCATTCGTATGTATTGCATGTGTAACTAATAAAAATACATAAATAGTCTTTGACGAATTAAAAAATACTCTATTTAATAGAGCTGCCGTGTTCAATTCAACGCGTGGGGGCTCTGACCATGTTGCACCTTGACGCTCGCTTTTTTCTTTGTGCATTGCTCGCTACTGTTGCGGCTCTGTTGTCTGCCTGTGGGGGAGGTGGGGGCGGGGGATCGTCTGCCTCGGCAAGTCAAACCAACAGCGCACCGCAAACGTCTCAAACAAATTCAACCACTGGCCAATCTGTGGTGTCCGGTCAGTCCGGGGCGGATCCCATGTTGACCACCGCAGGCAGGGTGGGCCAGACGCTCACCACTGGCAACAGCAAGCAGCTCACACCAGACGACAAGACCTATTTATTGACCACCGCCCAAGACAGCTACAACCAGCTCTTGGCTGTGCAAAACAAAGTGCTGAACGATTTGTATGCCGGTTCGACCAGTACAAAATTTGATCTGGTCAGGGACAGCTTCCTGGTCCAGCCAGCCGGTAATGCCTTGGACAAGGTGTTTCCCTTGGTGGTGGGTGACAACGGCAATGTGCTGGCATCCATCAGTACCGTGGGAGGTGGCCGTATTGCCGGTTATGGCTACGACATATTGGCCAGTTTTGACCCTTCCCAAACCAGAATAGTGGGATGGGACACCGTGAATTCAGTTGAATTTGCGTCAAGACAAATAAATCACAAAACTGTGTTCAAACGTGTATTGGCCTGGTTGGTCAGGGACAATGCATCGGCAGACATCACCACCTCGTCTGCTATACCTTTTTATGTGGCCTGGGGCAGTATGCCCACCTCATCAACGGTCATGTACACCACAACTACACCAGACAAACTCAAGGTATTTGAGCCGTATGCAGTGGCTGGTTTGCGAAGTCTGGGCGTGAAATTCAGCAATCTTTCTTGCGACCCGCTGGCCGCGCCTGTGAACGATTGTGCGGGACATGCGAACTTGGTAGTCATTGGTGCCACTGACCAGTCTTCAGCAGGCATAGCGCTGTTACCCGCACAGCTAGAGAGGCTCAAAGAAATCATTAAAAAGCAGATACCCATTTTGTATTTGAACGCCCACCCCTCGCCCAGTTATTGGAATGACTATGCCAGAAGTGCCTACCCTGAAGACATGCCGCGTTTGGATGCCTTGGGTTTTGCTTCCGGGGAAACGCCTGACAAACGCAACTACTACATAAAAGATTCAGTGGCTGCTGATCGTACCCTGGAGCAAACCAAACAAAAAGCCAACATACTGGGTGGCGTGATCAACAGCTTGGTCACAGGAAGTTTCCCAAATTACAGTTGGCCAACCGGTTGTAATGAGCTGAAATGCGCCCCGGCAGATTTTGTCAGCCAGTTCATCACGCCTGCCGCATACTTAAAAAACGCTTTAGATGGCTTAAGTGCCAGCCAGCTCAATCTGTTTGACAGCCAAAATGGTTCCACGCTCTTGAAAAGCTTGGTGCTCTGGGCTGATGTTTACCGGCAAAGCATCCCATATCCTTTGGACAAAACCGGTAACCAGGCAGATTTCCAAAAAGCCTATCTTGCAGACTCACTGGTGACCTACGTGCGAAGCGCCGGTGCCGGACAAGATGCAGGGACGGCAGCAGGTCAGGGAACTGTGGGCAATTTTCTGGGCAACGAAGCCAAAAACATACCAACCAGCACCGACTTTGAAACCATCACGGTCACCTTACCCGGCAGCAGCGGTTTCACCGCCATCGGCCGGTTTGCGCTGCCCGGGGTGCCGGTTCAAGTGAAACTGGCCAGCCTGCCAACCGCTGGTGGCAAATTCACTTTTTTCTTCAACCCCATCAGGTCTGGCAGCACCAAGGTGTGGGAAACGCCTTCAGGTGACCGGGACGGTTACCGTCGGCCTTTGTTTTTACAAAGCCCTAAATTCAGCTTGTCGACCGATGCCATCACCCTGGTCAGCCCTTATGGAGGCACACTGCAGTTGGGCTTTAGCGATGCGGGTGCTGCATCGGTGACATTGCAAATCAAAGGCACCGCCAAGCACCCGTTTTATGACACTACCCAGGGCACACCGGTTGCCGCCGATTTTTTCGCTGATGTCAAAGCCAGCAAACTGGGTTGGATGGAGATTAAAACCCCTGGCCTAGAGGTACATTCCTTGATCAGCAATGCCATGGGTTTTTTACAGCCTAGTCCGACAGACAACCGCACTGTGTTCCCCACCGCTGACAAGCCATATTACGAGAGCAACACAGGCATCAACATGACGAAATACTTGGATGAGGCCAAGAAATACGTGATGGAAGATGCTTACCAGTTGGCGGGTTTCCAGGCGCGTGGTTTGACTTTATCTACGCCTGTCAAAGAATTTTGCAGCGCCCATTCCTGGGATTGCACCAGCTCAAGCATTCACGCACCGCCCACCGTGCAGCACTACGTCAGTGATATCAGGGCCAACTGCGGCAGCATGTGTTCAGGTCAACCCATAGACAGCAGTTCAGCGTTTGACCCCAGGCATTGGGGCGAGAGTCACGAACTCGGCCACAACCTGCAAGCTTTTAAGGTGTTCGACGGCAGCAGCGGAGAAGTGTCAAACAATATTTTCCCGTTGCATAAAAAATGGCGCTTATTCCGTGAACTCGGCAGAGATGTTTTGGGATATTCGGATGAATCTCAGTTTACGCAAACTATTTTCGATTTGATCAAGACCACTTACAAAGACAGCACCAGAGCCAGCAGAGACGCAAAAATAGCGAAAGTCAGGGCCGAGCTTTGGACGGATGGTGGAATCGCGGCCCAAAACTGGTCAAGGCTGTACTTTTATTTGCAGTGGCCGCTGATTTACTACGAGGTGTTGAAGGAAGCCCATCCCACATGGACCGATTCCCAGGCCTGGGCCCAAGCCTGGGATATTTACACCTTGATGTATTTGTATTTACGCCAACTAAACGCCGCACCTTCTGACACAAACTGGAGCAACGTGAGAGGTAAATTTGGCTTTGGTCTATATGCCAGCAAACCATCTACCGCTAATGCAGACAGCGCTGGAAATTTCCCCATACACGATGTCATGTTGGTAGGTTTGAGTTTGATTACCGGGCGCAACCAAACTTCCATTTTTGATTTGTGGGGTGTCACTACCTCGGTAGAAGCCAGAAACCAGGCAGCGGCCTTAAAGGCCAGCAATGGCAATAATGTGCCTGCACAGTCTGTGAACTTTTATGCAGTGGTGTGTTTTGACGATTACAGGACTTATGCAGCCATAGACTTGAATGCAACCAGTCCGGGCTTTCCTGCCAGTTGGGGGGCAACACCTTTTGCGAATGCGACCACCAACATCCAAGCTTGTACCAATGTCACCAATGCATATGTTCCCAGGTAGATCAGTCCGCAATCCCCGGCACCACCTGACTGAAACCCCCGTCCACATAGGTGATCTCAGCCGACACGCCAGCGGCCAGGTCGGACAGCAAAAACGCCGCCACGTTGCCCACGTCTTCAATCGTCACATTGCGGCGTATCGGTGACTGCGTGGCCACCACTTCCAAAATCTTGCCAAAGCCTTTGATGCCGGAGGCCGCCAGAGTTTTGATTGGCCCGGCGCTGATGCCGTTGACCCGCATGCCGCGCTTTTGGCTGCCCAGCGACTCGGCCAAATAACGCACCGAGGCTTCCAAAGAGGCTTTGGCTAAGCCCATGGTGTTGTAGTTGGGCACGTTGCGCAGTGATCCCAAATAGCTCAGCGTCAGCAACGCGGCGTTGTCGTTTAAGTGCGGCAAAAACGCTTTGGCCATGCCGGGAAAACTGTAAGCGCTGATGTCGTGTGCAATCGCAAAGGCTTCGCGGCTCAGGCCTTCCAGAAAATCGCCTGCAATCGCTTCGCGGGGCGCGAAACCGATGGCGTGCACAAAGCCGTCAAACTTAGGCCAGACGGCGGTGAGGCCAGAGACCAGGGCGGCGATTTGCTCGTCGCTGGAGACATCGCAATCAAACACCAGGGTGGAATCAAAATCGGCAGCGAACTCGGTGATGCGTTCTTTGAAACGCTCGCCCTGGTAACTGAATGCCAGTTCCGCACCTTGCGCATGGCAGGCGCGGGCGATGCCGTATGCAATAGACCGGTTAGACAACACACCGGTGATCAACAATTTTTTACCTGCTAAAAACCCTGTTTTTTGAGACACGTGGAAGCTCCTGAAAAATCTTGCAGAATTGTCGCATGCGAATTTTCCTGACCTTGAGCTTTTATCTGCTGTGCTCCCCGACTTGGGCAGCCCATGCCTATGCCCAGTTCGGCGACATCAAATACCCATCTGACTTCAAGCATTTCAGCTATGTCAACCCGGTGGCGCCCAAGGGCGGCAACATCACCATGGTCGCACCGTCGCGTGCTTCCAGTTTCGATAAATACAACCCGTTCACTTTGAAAGGCACGGCTCCTCCTGCACTCAGCAGCCTGATGATCGAAACCTTGCTGGTGGGAAATTTCGACG
>CANNRV010000141.1 GCA_947508145.1 Comamonadaceae bacterium | reverse complement strand
TTCTGCCAAAAAAGGGGCAGCCAGCTAAAGACCGAGGAAACACATTTGGGCAGGTAGGTAACAAACGCATGGTTTGATCCGGCCCCAGCAGAAGCGCTGATGTTGAAGCAACTGGTGGCATCAACTGAGGGCTATTGTGGCATGAAAGCGGGGAGGGGCTTTTTAGAGTCCCTCTCTGACCAAACGCTATCGGCCGTGTCTATAAAAAGAATAGGCTAAGTCATCAAGCAGCTGTTAGTAAAGACCGATTTTTAAAAGTAAGGCTCAAAGCTATGAGCAATCTACAACTCTAGGATCAAATGCGCCAAGTTTCACTTGTCAAACTCACTGATATTGCACTAAAGTAAGGATTCCTTGCTTTCGGAAAATGCCATGCTCGCCAAAATCACTTCCAAAAACCAACTCACCCTGCCCAAGAGCCTGACTCAGGCCGTGGGTGCCACCGAATACTTTGACGTCGAGGCACGCGGTGGTCAACTTATTCTTACCCCGGTACGCATTCAGCGCGGGGACGCGGTGCGTTCCAAATTGGCCGAGTTGGATCTGACAGACGATGACATGGCTGATGCAGTGGCTTGGGGCCGATCGGCTCAAACCGCTCCGGTATTGGTTAATGAACCGCCTGCCAACTACAAAATAAGCCCGGCTGCGCCTACAAAGAACTCAGCCAAAAAGTCCGCAGCCAACAAGACTAAACCCAAAGCATGAACGTACCTGTTCGTGCCGTGTTGGACACCAATGTGGTGTTGTCTGCCTTGGTATTTCGCGGCGGCGATGCGGGTCAGTTGCGTTTGGCCTGGCAGCAAGGACTGGTGTTGCCTTTGGTCAGCACAGTCACTGTGCAAGAACTGTTGCGCGTACTGGCCTACCCGAAGTTCCGTTTGTCTCAAGCTGAACAAGACGAATTGCTGGCCGACTACCTGCCATTTGCCGAAACCGTGCGTATTCCTCAGCCCCCACCTTTGGTGCCCGAATGCCGTGATGCGCTGGATTTGCCATTCATGCACCTGGCAGTGGCAGGCAAAGCTCAGGTGTTGGTCTCTGGCGACCGCGATCTGCTGGCCATTGCCGCCGAGTTTGAGCGTGCTTGTAGATGTTCAATTGTTTCCTTGAATGCGTTTGGTCAAAACTACCGTGTTGGCTCGTAGAAACCCAGCTGACTAACGACCGCCGTGTCGCTGTCTTTGGCTTTTTATTACTCACACCCAATCCAAAGTCATTACAAACATAAGCACGTCACTTGAAGCAGAGATAATCCCCAGTTACCCGCCGCCACGCTGTGTGGCGCAAGTCCAGAGAGTCACTCCATGTCCCAATACGTTTTCACCATGAACCGGGTCGGCAAAATCGTGCCGCCCAAACGCCACATCCTGAAAGACATCTCACTCAGCTTCTTCCCCGGTGCCAAGATCGGCGTGCTCGGTTTGAACGGTTCGGGCAAATCCACATTGCTCAAAATCATGGCCGGTATCGACAAAGAGATTGAGGGCGAAGCCCAACCCATGCCGGGTTTGCGCATCGGCTATTTGCCGCAGGAACCCAAGTTGCGCCCTGAACAAACCGTGCGCGAAGCGGTGGAAGGCGGCATGGAAGAAGTGATTCAAGCCAAACAACGCCTGGAAGAGGTGTACGCGGCTTACGCCGAGGAAGACGCTGACTTTGACGCGCTCGCCGCCGAGCAAGGTCAGTTGGAAGCCATCATCGCTGCGGCTGGTAGCGACAACAGCGAGCACCAATTGGAAATCGCCGCCGATGCGCTGCGTTTGCCGCCATGGGACGCGGTGATTGAGCATTTGTCCGGCGGTGAAAAACGCCGCGTCGCACTGTGTCAATTGCTGCTGTCCAAACCCGACATGCTGTTGCTTGACGAACCGACCAACCACTTGGATGCCGAGTCTGTCGATTGGCTGGAACAGTTTCTGGCGCGTTTCTCCGGCACCGTGGTGGCCATTACCCACGACCGCTATTTCTTAGATAACGCCGCCGAATGGATTTTGGAACTCGACCGAGGCCACGGCATCCCTTACAAAGGCAACTACACCACTTGGCTGGAGCAAAAGCAGGACCGCTTAGAGAAAGAACAAAAAGGCGAAGAGGCTCGCGCCAAGGCTTTGAAGAAAGAACTGGACTGGGTGCGCCAAAACCCCAAAGGCCGTCAGGCCAAGAGCAAGGCGCGTATCGCCCGCTTTGAAGAACTGTCTGATTTCGAATACCAAAAGCGCAACGAGACGCAAGAGATTTTCATTCCCGTGGCCGAGCGTTTGGGCCACGAAGTCATCGAATTCACCAATGTCAGCAAATCGTTTGGCGACCGTGTGTTGATCGACAACCTCAGCTTCAAAGTACCGGCGGGTGCCATCGTCGGCATCATCGGTCCCAACGGCGCGGGTAAATCCACCTTGTTCCGCATGATTGCGGGCAAAGAGCAACCGGACAGCGGCGAAATCAAACTCGGCCAAACCGTGAAGATGGCGTTTGTCGACCAAAACCGCGACGACTTGGCGAATGAAAAAACCGTGTGGGAAGACGTGTCCGGCGGTTTGGACATTCTGACCGTGGGCAAATTTGAGATGGCCAGCCGCGCTTATTGCGGTCGCTTCAACTTCAACGGCGGCGACCAGCAAAAACGCGTGGGCACGCTCTCCGGCGGTGAGCGCGGGCGTTTGCATTTGGCCAAAACCTTGATCGCTGGCGGCAACGTGCTGATGCTGGATGAGCCGTCCAACGACTTGGACGTGGAAACCTTGCGTGCGCTCGAAGACGCTTTGTTGGAGTTTGCAGGCAGCATCATGGTGATCAGCCACGACCGCTGGTTCCTGGACCGCATCGCCACCCACATCCTGGCTTGTGAAGGTGATTCGCAATGGACATTCTTTGACGGCAACTACCAAGAGTACGAAGCTGACAAGAAAAAACGTCTGGGCGAAGAGGGTGCCAAGCCCAAACGCATGCGTTACAAAGCGCTGAAATAAATGCTTGGATTTGTGGCTTTTTTGTATTCAAAACGAAGTATTTATTTATTAAACCTTAAAATTTAATAAATTAAGCCTGAATACGATTTAGTTGATATTAAAATACTCAAATTGCTATTCAATTTGAGTCATTCCTGATGTGACTCTGCGGAGCCCTAATGAGTCACAAAGCCATTCCTGATGCCAGCGATGAATATTGTGGAACCAGTTACGCCGCCAAATTGTTGAATTTGTCGGTGGGTTCCATCCAGTCGCTCGTGGAAAAAAATGAACTGCGGGCCTGGAAAACACAAGGCGGTCACCGCCGTATTTCAATCCAATCCATTTACCAATACCAAAACCGGGCCAGTCTGGCCCCCAAAGCGCCGAGCCAACCCGGCAAATACCTGAAAGTCATGGTGGTCGAGGACGATGCCAATACCCGTGCCATGTACCAGGCCAGTTTCGATCAATGGGATGTGCCGATTGATGCCAACGTGGTGGATTCCGCCATTGAAGCCTTGTTGGACTTGCCCGTGGTCAACCCCCATGTGTTGATCACCGATTTGCGCATGCCCGGCATTGACGGTGTTCAGATGTTGCGTCAACTCAGCACCCACCCCCAGTTCGCGCATGTGGAGGTGATAGTCGTCACCGGGTTGACAGCACAAGAAATCCAGCAGTATGGAGAGCTTCCTGCCGGCACCCAGGTGCTGCACAAGCCGGTAGACATGGGCTGGCTCAAAGGTTATTTACAAGCCATGTTGAGTTTGCGTTCCAGCCAGAAAAGACAGCCGCAGGTGACAGACACGGCGGAATGATTCCTACAGATTTCCTTCGAAAGTGGTTTTTTTACCGGCTCCGGCCGGTTTTTTTTGCCTTTTTGAGCTGATAAATGCGCTTTCCTAGAGGCGGCTACTCTTGCCGTACTTAAGACACACGGCTAACCTTGCGGCCATGAAAAACCATTACGCCCATTGGCCACGTCGCGTGCCCCACAGTTTCTTGCCGGCCCAAACCACTTTGTGGAACAACCTGGAAATCAACGCCAAACGGTTCCCCGATAAAGATGCTTTGGTGTTTTTGGGCAGCCGCGTGAGTTATGGCGAGTTGTTGCAGCAAACCGAACGCATCGCTGGCTGGCTGGCGGCCAATGGTGTCCAACCCGGAGACCGGGTGTTGCTCTATATGCAAAACTGCCCGCAGTGGGTAGCTGCTCACTTTGGCATTTTGCGGGCCAATGCGGTGGTGGTGCCGGTCAACCCCATGAACCGCGCCAAAGAGCTGGAGCATTACATCAGCGATGCGGGGGCGAAAGTGGCTATCACCTCGGCTGATCTGGCGACAGACATGGCTGCCGCGTCACAAGCCGTTCCATCAGACCAAAGCTTGCATCACTTATTGGTTACCCGGTTTACGGATGCCATGAGCCCGGACGCACTGAACGACCCGGATATTCCCGCTTCCTGGAAACCTTGGTTGAGCACAGAGCACGGACAGATGCCGTCTGGCGTGCAGGTTCACCATTGGCTAGACGTGTTGAGCCAGCAGTGGC
Source organism: Comamonadaceae bacterium (assembly GCA_947508145.1). GTDB lineage: Bacteria > Pseudomonadota > Gammaproteobacteria > Burkholderiales > Burkholderiaceae_C > Limnohabitans. Next base: position 1,069 of record CANNRV010000141.1, on the reverse strand, counting down.
CTGTGCCCGATTACCAAGCCAGACCAGACGACTTGGCGGTGCTGCCGTACACCAGCGGCACTACCGGCTTGCCCAAAGGTTGCATGCATCCGCACCGCAGCATCATGCACAACGCCATGGCCAGTTGCATGTGGAACCACGCCACGCATGAAAACATCACTTTGTGCGTGGTGCCTCTGTTTCACATCACAGGCATGGTGGCTGTGATGCATGCCTCTATATATATAGGTGCAAGTATTGTGCTGATGCCGCGCTGGGACCGCGAATACGCCGGGCAGTTGATTTCGAAGTGGCGGGTCACGCACTGGACCAATATTCCGACCATGGTGATTGATTTGCTGGGCAGCCCCCGATTTGACCAATACGATTTGACATCGCTGACAACCATCGGCGGCGGCGGCGCGGCCATGCCGCAAGCCGTGGCCCAGCGTTTGCTGGATTTGTACGGTTTGCGTTATGTAGAAGGCTACGGTCTGACCGAAACCGCCGCGCCTTCGCACACCAACCCGCCGGATAGACCCAAGCAGCAGTGCCTGGGTATTCCGTTCATAGGTGTGGATTCGCGTGTCATCAACCCGGACAGCTTGCAAGAAGCGGCAACCGGCGAGCAAGGCGAAATCATCATGCGCGGGCCGCAGATTTTTGACGGCTATTGGCAGCGGCCTGAGGCGACGGCGGATGCCTTCATCGAGTTTGAAGGACAGCGTTATTTCCGCTCCGGCGATTTAGGCCATGTGGACGAGGAGGGCTATTTCTTCATCACCGACCGCTTGAAACGCATGATCAACGCCTCGGGCTTCAAGGTCTGGCCGGCCGAAGTGGAGGCGCTGATGTTCCGCCACCCTGCCATTCAAGAAGCCTGCGTGGTCAGCGCACGCGACAGCTACCGGGGTGAAACTGTCAAAGCTTTTGTGGTGCTGCGCCAAGCGCAGCAGGGGCAGGTGAGCGAGGCCGACATCATGGCCTGGTGCCGCGAGAACATGGCGGTGTACAAAGCGCCGCGCTTGGTGGAATTCATAGACGCTCTGCCCAAAAGCGGCAGCGGCAAAGTGATGTGGCGCAGTTTGCA
>CANNRV010000140.1 GCA_947508145.1 Comamonadaceae bacterium | reverse complement strand
CGTGCAATCGGCGCTGCGCTTTGTGCGCCGAAACCCGCGTTTTCCACCACCATGGCCAGCGCCACCTTGGGGTCTTCAGCCGGGGCGAATGCAATGAACAGCGCGTGATCGCGCAAACGTTCATCGACCTTTCCGGCCACGTACTTTTCATTTTGTTTGATGGTGAACACCTGGGCTGTTCCGGTCTTGCCGGCGCTGGTGTATTCGGCAGACACAAAACTGCCGGACGAGGTGCCCTCCAGATTCACACCGACCATGGCTTTGCGAATGACATCCAAGTCTTCGGGTTTGAACCCGAGTGACTGTGGCGGGTCTTTCACCACCACTTGTTTTTCCTTGGTTTCTATGTCCACCACTTCACGCACCAGGTGTGGCCGGTTGCGGCTGCCGTTGTTGGCCAAGATGGAGACAGCTTGGGCAAGTTGCAGCATGGTGAAACTGTTATAGCCCTGACCAATGCCCAGCGAAATGGTTTCACCGGAATACCAACGCTGCTGCTCGACACGCTTATATGCGTTTTGCTTCCATTCGGTGGAAGGCAAGATGCCACGCGATTCGCCAAGGATGTCAATGCCTGTCAATTGCCCGAAGCCCAAGGGCTTCATCTGTTCATAAATCAGGTCCACGCCCATGTCGCGCGCCAGCATGTAGTAGTAGGTGTCACACGACTGCACAATCGATTTGTACATGTCCACCGAGCCGTGTCCGCCTTCTTTGTCGTCCCGGAAACGGTGGTTACCAAACATGAAAAAGCCCGGGTCGTAAATGATTTGCGACGCGCTGCGTTTGCCGGTGTTGAGCGCTGCCAGCGACATGAACGGCTTGTAAGTCGAGCCCGGCGGATATGTTCCGCGCAAGGCCCGGTTGAGCAAAGGTTTGTCAGGCGACTCGTTGAGCTTTTGCCAGTTGTCCGCATCAATGCCCTCGACAAACAAGTTAGGGTCAAACGTGGGTTTGCTGACAAAGGCCAGCACCTCGCCATTGCTCGGGTCTATGGCCACCAATGCGCCGCGCCGGTTGCCGTACATGTCCTCAACCAGTTGCTGCAATTTGATATCGATTGACAACACCACGGTGTTGCCCGGCGTGGCCGGGCTGCTTCGCAAGCGCCGCACCGCATGACCACCGGCCGAGGTTTCCATTTCGTGCACGCCAGTCTGACCATGCAACTGGCGCTCGTAGCTTTGTTCTACGCCGAGTTTGCCGATGTAGTCCGTGCCCCTGTAGTTACCGACGTTTTCCTGTTCTTCCAGCTTTTCTTTTTCCGACTGGTTGATGCGTCCGATATAACCGATGACGTGGCTGGCCAGTTCGTTGTACGGATAGTTACGGAACAAACGCGCCCGGATTTCAACGCCGGGAAAACGGTAGCGCTGCGCGGCAAAACGCGCGACTTCTTCATCGCTCAAGCGGGTGCGGATGGGCACCGATTCAAAGCTTTTCGATTCTTCACGCAGCTTGCGAAAACGCCGTTTGTCACGCCCTTGAATATCGATCAGCTCGGCGAGTTTTTCAATCACTTCATCCAAGGGCTCGACCACTTTAGAGGGCGTGATCTCCAAGGTGTAGGCAGAGTAATTGGTGGCTAACACGATGCCGTTGCGGTCCATGATGACCCCACGGTTGGGCACGATAGGCACGATGGCGGTGCGGTTGCTCTCAGCCTGCGCATTGAATTCCTGATAGCGCCATAGCTGCAAGTACACCAAGCGCATGCACAACAAGCCGAAGGCTGTGATCACCATCAAGGATGCCACCATCACCCGCGAGCGAAAGCGTCGAAGATCGTATTCGACGTTGCGAAGCAAACTCATAGCGGACGGTGTTTGTCCGGGTCAGGCGCTCGCCGCTGAGGTGCCAGCAATACAACTGTCACCACCGGCCACATGGCAGCCTGCAACAAGGGCGGCAAAATAAACGACCAGCCCGGAAACAGCCCGCCTGCAGCGATGCGAACCGATAACTCCAGTGCCTGCGCTGCCATGAACACAGGCAGCACTTGCAAAGCCTGAGAGGGCACATCAAACCACAAGATGCGCCGGTGAATCATGGTGGCCAGATAACCTTGAACCGTGTAGGTGAGTGCATGTTGGCCGAGCAGCGATGTCTGGTGCACATCGGTCAGCAAGCCCAGCACAAAAGCCGCACCCACGCCCACGCGCAAGGGCTGATGAATTGCCCAGAACACCAGCACCAGCGCCAGCCAGTCCGGCGACCAAGCCGCATTGCCCAGCCAGGCCATGCTTTGCAACATGTCCAGCAACAAGGCCACGGCCATGGTGAACAACATGAACAAGGGGCTGACCGGCAGCAGCAACTGGTGACCGCGCGGCATGATCATGGCCGTGCCCCTTTTGCCAGCGGTTGAGGCGGTGGCGGTAATTCTTTGAAACCGGGTTGTGTCAGCTTGACTGGCTCCAACACCATCACATGGCGGGCCCCTTGCACCCGGGCCAGCGATTCACACAAAATGCGCGCAAACACCGAGTCGGCGCGGCGCTCAATCTTGACCACTTTGGCCACCGGTATGCCCGGTGGGTACACCCCGTCCACGCCGCTGGTGGTCAACATATCGCCTTCTTCAATATCGGCGTTGGTGGCCATGTAGCGCAACTCCAGCAGCGGTGCGCCACCAGACTCGCCAAAGGCCACGCCGCGTGCGCCTGTGCGTGTGTTGAGCACCGGAATGGAATGCTCGCGGTCGGTGACCAAGGTAATTTCACTCACCAACGGGTGCACGCGCGTCACCTGCCCCAGGATACCCAGCTCGTCCATCACCGGTGAACTGGTGTGCACGCCTTGCAAAGCACCTTTGTCCAGAATCATTTTGCGGGTAAACGGGTCAGCAGCCTCGTACAGCACTTCGGCTGCCATGGCCGGTGCACTGACTCGCTCGCGTAATTCCAGCAGCTTGCGCAAATCGCGATTTTCCAAAGTGAGCTGTTCCACTTGGCTGGCGCGCACCGATTGTTTGAGCAATTGCGAGCGGGCCTGATCTGCCGCATTCAAAGCCTCTTGCTTGCTCTCCAGCACATCGTCCATGTGGTCCCAGACGACTTGCGGTCTGAGCGCTATCCATTGCACGGGGTAAACAATCAGTGACAAGACCCAACGCGCGGGTTGCACGATGTTGTACTGCTGATCGGCAAACATCAGCCCGAACGACAAGGCGCTGAACAGCACCAGCTTGGTCAGCGCCGACGTGCCTTGTTTGAAAAAAGGCGGAGGCGAACGTTCCAGCGAGCCGAGGGGCATTTATTCGCTGGTAAAGATAGAGCCTAAGCGCTCCATGCGTTCCAGCGCCAGGCCGCAACCGCGTACCACGCAGGTCAACGGGTCTTCAGCCACCAGCACCGGCAAACCAGTTTCTTCGGCCATCAAACGGTCCAAGTCGCGTAACAACGCGCCGCCACCGGTCAGCATCATGCCGCGTTCAGCAATGTCTGCGCCGAGTTCGGGCGGAGTTTGCTCCAGCGCGTTTTTCACGGCGGAGACGATGTTGTTCAACGGGTCGGTGAGTGCTTCCAGAATTTCATTGGAGGAAATGGTGAACGAGCGCGGCACGCCTTCGGAGAGATTGCGGCCTTTGACTTCCATTTCGCGCACTTCGCTGCCGGGGAAGGCGGAACCGATTTGTTTTTTGATGGCTTCTGCGGTGGGCTCGCCGATCAACATGCCGTAGTTGCGGCGAATGTAATTGATGATGGCTTCGTCAAATTTGTCGCCGCCGACGCGCACGCTGCCTTTGTACACCATGCCACCCAAAGAGATCACGCCCACTTCGGTGGTGCCGCCGCCGATGTCGACCACCATAGAGCCGCTGGCATCGCTGACCGGCAGACCGGCACCGATGGCCGCAGCCATGGGTTCTTCAATCAGGTAGACCTCGGATGCGCCTGCACCCAAAGCGGATTCGCGGATAGCGCGACGCTCCACTTGGGTGGAGCCGCAGGGCACACAAATGATGATGCGAGGGCTGGGCTTGAGCAGCGAACGCGGGTGCACCATCTTGATAAATTGCTTGAGCATTTGCTCGGTGACGGTGAAGTCGGCGATCACGCCGTCTTTCATAGGGCGGATGGCTTCGATGTTGCCGGGCACTTTGCCCAACATAGCCTTGGCTTCGTGACCGACCGCTTGAATGCTTTTTTTGCCTTGCGGACCGCCTTCGTGGCGAATGGACACCACAGAAGGTTCGTCGAGCACAATGCCCCGGTCTCTCACGTAAATCAGGGTATTGGCGGTGCCCAAGTCAATGGCCAGGTCGGTGGAGAAATACCGACGAAATGCTCCAAACATCACAATCCTCTCTGGGTAATTCCAGTAAAGGCGAGATAATACCTGATCCCCCTTACTCCACACCACGGTCAAGGCCGTCTTTCAGTTCCTGCCTATGTCCCTGACTTCACAAGATATTCAACGCTTGGCGCAGTTGTCCCGCCTGCAATTTGATGCCCCTTCAGCAGATCGGCTGCTTAACCAGCTCAATGGTTTTTTTGACATCGTTGAACAAATGCGCGCCGTCAAGACCGATGGTGTGGTTCCGATGGCGCACCCGGTCGATGCCATGCACGGTTTAACCCAAGCGATTGCAGACACCGATGAGCTTGGTATGACGCTGCGTTTGCGCGATGACTTGGCCAGCGAAAGCAACCAACGTGAAGCGAATATGTTGAATGCACCCGCCCAAGACCGTGGCCTGTTTCTGGTGCCGAAAGTGATTGAGTAAGCCATGGCTGATTTACACAATATGACGGTTGCCGAATTGGCAGCAGGTTTGAAAAAGAAAGATTTCAGCGCGGTGGAAGTGGCCACGCGTTTTCTGGCCCGCATGGGCGGCAACCCGCACAAGGCGTTTTTAGACATCCACAGTGAAGTGACTCTGGCGCAGGCCCAAGCCTCGGACGAGAAAATTGCCAAGGGCAATGCAGGCCCCTTGGAAGGTGTGCCGATTGCACACAAAGATATTTTTGTCACCAAAGATTTCGCCACAACGGCGGGATCAAAGATGTTGAAAGACTACCGCTCACCGTTTGATGCCACCGTGGTTTCAAAGTTGCGCGAGGCCGGCATGGTGACATTGGGCAAACTCAATTGCGATGAATTCGCCATGGGCTCGGCGAATGAAAACTCGGCCTATGGCGCGGTGACCAACCCCTGGGACACGACGCGCATTCCCGGCGGTTCATCGGGCGGCAGCGCAGCGGCAGTGGCGGCGCGTTTAACGCCAGCGGCCACTGGCACCGACACCGGCGGCTCGATTCGCCAACCCGCTGCGTTTTGCGGCATCACCGGTATCAAGCCCACCTACGGACGCGCCTCGCGCTACGGCATGGTGGCGTTTGCTTCCAGCTTAGACCAGGCCGGACCGATGGCACGCAGCGCCGAAGACTGTGCGCTGTTGTTGTCGGCCATGTGCGGGCCGGACTTGGACAGAGATTCGACTTCTTTGAATGTGAAGAACGAAGATTTTTCGAGGCTGCTTGCCGTGCCTGCGGGCGACAAGCCTTTGGCCACAGCAGGGAAAGATGGCGGGGCTTTGAAGATTGGCGTGCCAGAAAATTGGCTGGCGATTGAACAAGGCCGCGCTGTAGGTGAAGTTGATGGTTG
>CANNRV010000139.1 GCA_947508145.1 Comamonadaceae bacterium | reverse complement strand
CGGTGTGCCTGTGGGCAGCGAGTTGGAATTTGTGGACCTGGGCACCATTGCCCACGCCTTGGTGGACAGACGAAGCACTTAGTGCTCATCTCGGGGTTTCACCAAGGGGGAAGCTACCGATGACACTGTCAGCGCTTGCACCTAAGCTGATTGCATGGACAGGGAAAATTTCAACCCGGCAATGTTTTATCGCCGACGCCTGATCTGCGGGATGACCAGCGCCTTGTTGGCGGCTGTGCTTGCACCCGGCAGTGCCATGGCGCAACAAACCGAAAAAACCAAACTCACGCTGGTACTTGACGACAGTGCCAGCATGGTGCATTTGCCCGTGCTTTTGGCACTGCACCTGGGCTATTTCAAAGCAGAAGGCCTGCAAATCGACATCGTCGAGCAGCCCTTGGCGCTGGACACACAACGACATTTGCCGCCTGGCCTGGTGGTGCGGTCTGCGCCGTTCGTGTACAGCTTACAAACCTATGACCAAGATGAGCCTTGGGTGTCGGTGGTGCAAACCGGTCGCACGCCTCAATTGGCCTTGGGCGTGGCCAAAAAAGCACTGCCCGCCATCAAGTCCATCAAAGACATAGAAGGCCGCAAAGTCGGGCTGCTGGAAACCGGATCGCTTGCGCAATTTTGCGTGGACTATGCGCTGCTGGTGGCTGGCGGCAACCCCAAAAATATCCACTATGTCGCGCTTGGCAACCCGCAAACTGCTATCGCCCAATTGCGCAATGGCGGCATCGACGTGTTGTGCGCCAGCGACCCGCTGCTGACTGTGTTGGAGAAAAAATCGGACCTGGAGTTGCTGCGCAATTTCCGCTCACTCAAAGAAACCCAGCGGGTGTTTGGCGGGCTGTTGCCCGGCAACAGTTTGTTGGTGCCGGCCAATGTGGCGGCCAAGCAGCCGCAACTGTGTCAGGCGTTGGTCAATGGCGTCATGCGCGCCAACAAATGGTTGCGCACCGCCGGGCCGTCTGATTTATTGAGCACCATGTTAGATAGCACCTATTTGACCGACAGAGCCGTGTACTTGAACGCGGTTGACAATCTGCGAGAGAGTTTTTCTCTGGATGGCATGCTTTCCAATGAGGCGTTCTCGGTGGCTTTGAAAATGTGCAAATCCCTGGTGCCGCAACTGGGCGAAGGGCGCAGAAAATTGAGCAGCACCTTTACCAACGAGTACGTGCTTCAAGCCAAAAAGCGCTTCAAGGTGTAAGCGCTTTTCGGTTCACTGTGTGTTTTTCTTACGCGCATGTTTGGCACTGCCTGAGCTTTTGCTTTTACCGGCCTTGCCCGCCACCATGAGCATGAGTTTTTGGCCGTTGCGCAAACTGCTGTTAGCACTCAGTCCATTCCATTGGGCCAGTTGATCGACGCTGACTTTGTAGCGTTTGGCCACCGAGGCCATGGTGTCGTGTTTGCGCGCCTTGATCCACAGCTTGCGCAACACCACTTCCGGGGTCAAGCTCAGTTGCCCGTTGTCGGCCACCTTGGTGGATACGTCCGATTGCTGTTTGGCGGGGCGTGGCACCAGCAGGGCAGATCCGGCTTTGACCATCATGCGCGGCGGGATTTTGTTCACGCTGCGCAACTCGTCTTCGGGCATGCCCACGCGTTTGGCCACATCCGAGACCTTCATGGTCTTGGGTGCCACCCAGGCGGTCCATGTGGCGAGCCGACCGGCGTATTTGTCGACATTGCGTTGGTAGATCTCGGCGTTGTCCCAGGGCAGAAGAATGCGCGGCGTGCCAGCAGCCAGCATCACCGGGCGATGGGCCGACGGGTTGAGCGCTTTGAAGTCTTCCAGCGGCACCTCGGCCAAGCGGGCAATCAATGCCACGTCCATGTCGCGCGGCAATCGCACCGATTGAAAGTAGGGGTGGTTGGGAATGCTGGGCAGGTTCACGCCCAGGGCCTGCGGGTTGGCCACCACGTTTTTCATGGCCTGCAATTTCGGCACATACAAACGGGTTTCGGCCGGCATGCGCAAGTCGGTGTAAGACGCCGATGCACCTTGGCGCTGGTTGCGCATGATGGATTTGCTGACATTGCCTTCGCCCCAGTTGTAGGCGGCCAAGGCCAAGTGCCAGTCGCCGAACATGTTGTACAGCTTTTGCAGGTAGTCCAGCGCAGCGCGGGTAGAGGCCAGCACATCGCGGCGGTCGTCGCGGAACGCGTTTTGTTTCAAATCAAAATCTTTGCCGGTGCGCGGCATGAATTGCCACATGCCGCTGGCCCGCGCCGACGACACGGCTTGCGGGTTGAACGCGCTTTCAATGAACGGCAGCAGCGCTAGCTCCGTGGGCATGTTTCTGCGTTCCAGTTCGTCGACGATGTGATAGAGGTATTTGCTGGAACGCGCCGTCATGCGATGTATGTAGTCCGGGCGCTGGGCATACCACTGCTCACGGTCTTGCACCAGGTCAACTTGCAGGTTGGGCATGGCAAAGCCCCGGCGGATGCGCTCCCACAGGTCAATGCTGATATCGGATGTGGTCTCGTCCAAGAGCGGATCGTCGACCGGCGTTGTGCCGCTGACCTCTGGCGCGTTAGCCGCCGGGTTGGTTACAGGGGCTGGCGTGTTTTGCGTGGCTTGCGTGTTTTGAGCCAATACAGGCGACAAGGCCGCTGCACTCAGCAGCAGCATGGGTAAATACAAACGAAGCATACGTAGGTTCATGTCTGGCGTGGGGTCTGTGGTTGATTGCAGTCAGTCAGCCGACATGCAGACGACAAAGGGATGAATAGAATGGCTGTGGTTTGGATAACAAACGCCTGCAAGCAGACCTTCGACAACCCTGTTCATGAATCCACAAATTATAGGAAGCCGCGACGGTCTTTCGCGCTGGCTCCAAACCCCGGCTGGAATTTACCTGCGCGATTGGGAAACCGAGCAATTTGACCGGGTGGTTTCCGACATCTTCGGCTACCACGGTTTGCAACTGGGCACCCCGGAGATCGACAGCCTGCGCGACAGCCGCATCAGCCATTGCTGGGTAGCCCACACCCATGTGGACACCGCGCCTGAGCTGCTCAAAGTCAACTTGTATCTGGATTCGGTGGCCTTGCCGTTTGCCGATCAAAGCCTGGATTTGGTGGTCTTGCCGCATGCACTTGAGCTCAGCAGCGACCCGCATGCCACATTGCGCGAGGTGGAGCGGGTGCTGGTGCCCGAGGGCAGGGTGGTGATCAGCGGCTTTAACCCGCTGAGCTTGTGGGGCCAAAGTCAGCGGCGAGCGCATTGGTATGCCCGCTTGGGCATCAAGCGTTTTTTTCTGCCGCAGCAAGTGGATTTCATCGGTTACTGGCGTTTGCGCGATTGGCTGCGCTTGCTGAGTTTCGAGGTGGCGGGCGGACGTTTTGGTTGTTACCGCCCTGCGGTGGAGTCACCGGCTTGGTTGTCGCGCTTTGCTTGGATGGACAAAGCCGGAGACCGCTGGTGGCCGATTTTGGGTGCCGTGTATTTTTTGGTGGCTGTCAAACGGGTGCGCGGCATGCGTTTGATGGGACCGGTATGGAAACATGCGAAAAAGCGCGCGGTCAATGCCATACCGACGGTCAATTCGGGACGCTCCAATTCCAATAAGAGCATCCCAGCACTAGGGGGTGAAGAGCCATGAGCCGCGTCACTATATATACAGATGGTGCTTGCAAAGGCAACCCCGGCCCCGGCGGTTGGGGTGTGTATTTGCGCTATGGCGACACTGAAAAAGACCTGTTCGGTGGCGAGGCCCTGACCACCAACAACCGCATGGAGTTGCAAGCGGTGATCGAGGCCTTGAAAGCCCTGAAGCGCCCGTGTCAGGTGGACTTTTACCTCGACAGCGAATATGTGCGCAAAGGCATCACCGAATGGATGGCCGGTTGGAAAGCGCGGGGCTGGCGCACCGCTTCCAAACAGCCGGTCAAAAACGAAGACCAGTGGCGCCAACTCGACGAGGCATTGGCCGCCAGCGAGCACAGCATCACCTGGCATTGGGTGAAAGGGCATTCGGGCAACCCGGGCAATGAACGTGCCGATGCACTGGCAAACGAGGGAGTGAAATTTTCCCAAACAGGTTGATAATGGGTTGGCTGAATTCAACCCACCTTCGATCAACACCATGTCTTCCAAAACCAAAATCACCCTGTTTGTTGTTGCTTTGGCCGCTGTTGGCGGCGGTTGGTGGTACCAGCACAGGCCCGTGAGCACGGCCAGCCCGGGCGGCGCAGCGCCAACAGGTGCAGCGCCAACAGGCACAGCCCCGGCCGCCGCACCTGCTGCTCCCGCCGCTGCGGGTGCGCCAGCAGCAGCGCCCGGTGCCACGCCCGCGCCGCCGCCGCGTGCCATGGGGGTGGAAGTGGCTGTGGTGGAGAGCGCCAATTTGCGTGACGATGCCCAGGCGGTCGGCAGTTTGAAATCCCGCCAAAACACCATGATTCGCCCCGAAGTCGCCGGTCGTGTCGTGGCACTGGGTTTCAGCGATGGCAATCAGGTCCGCGCCGGGCAGTTATTGGTGCAGTTGGATGACAGCTTGCAACGCGCGGAAATTCAGCAAGCCCAAGCCCAGGTGTCAATCGCTCAGGCCAACCACAAACGCAACCAGGAACTGGTGGCACAAAACTTCATCGCCCAGCGCTCGCTGGACGAAAGCCAGGCCAATTTGCAAGTCGCACAAGCCCAGTTGTCATTGGGTTGCGCACGTTGGCAGCGCATGAAAATCTACGCGCCTTATGCCGGAACCTTGGGCATACGCAATGTCAATATCGGTGATTTTGTGAAAGAAGGCGCAGACTTGGTGAATCTGGAAGATTTAAGCGCCTTGTATGTGGATTTCCGTTTGCCCGAGCGTTACCAAGGCAAAGTGGCGGTGAACCAGACAGTAGAAGTGCAGGTCGATGCCATCCCCGGCCACAGTTTCCCAGCTCGCATAGAAGCGATCGACCCTTTGATTGATGCCAGCGGTCGCGCCATCAGCGTGCGTGCTTTGCTGGCCAATGGTGGCGGTGCGGGCAAAAACGCCAAGCCCGTCATCAACCCCGCGCCGATCAAACCCGCCAATCCCCAAGGCCAGTCGGTTGAAGCCATATGTCCTCAACAAAACATGGCTGCATCAGACCGCAGCACCGCCAGCGGCCCCTTGCGCCCCGGCATGTTCGCCCGCGTGAACGCCTTGTTTGCTTTGAAACAGTCGGCCATGTCGGTGCCCGAAGAAGCCATCGTGCCCATGGGCGGCAAACAGTTTGTCATCAAGGCGGTGCCGCCTGAAGCCGTGCCGGACCATGGCCCGCTGCCGCCGGACACCAAGCTGGTGTCTCAGCGCACCGAGGTGAAACTTGGCGCACGTCGACCGGGTCGCGTCGAAATCCTCTCCGGCTTGTCAGCCACCGACACCGTGGTGGTCGCCGGTCAGTTCAGGTTGCAAAAAGACGGCACAGCTTTGCGTGTGGTCGAAACCAGGAACTGACATGCAGCTGCCTGAACTTTCGATACGTCGCCCGGTTTTCGCCACCGTGCTGTCGCTGCTGATCGTGCTGGTCGGCGTGGTGTCATTCAACCGCTTGGTGGTGCGCGAATACCCCAAGATCGACAACCCGACGGTGACGGTGGAAACCCGTTATGTCGGCGCCTCCAGCGCGGTGGT
>CANNRV010000138.1 GCA_947508145.1 Comamonadaceae bacterium | reverse complement strand
TGTGCGTCACCCATGGTGTGAGTTTGATTGCGATTGGCAACGGCACGGCGAGTCGCGAGACCGACAAACTGGCGGCTGAATTGATACAACGTTTATCCAAATTGCCGGACGCCATCGCGATTCAAAAAGTGGTGGTCAGCGAGGCGGGTGCGTCGGTGTACAGCGCAAGCGAATTGGCCAGCCAGGAAATGCCGGATGTCGATGTGTCTTTGCGCGGTGCGGCCAGCATTGCGCGACGCTTGCAAGACCCCTTGGCCGAGTTGGTGAAGATCGATCCGAAATCCATAGGTGTGGGTCAGTACCAGCACGACGTGAATGCATTCGATTTGAACCGCAGCCTGGATGCCGTGGTGCAAGATTGTGTGAATGCGGTCGGCGTGGATTTGAATACCGCCAGCGTGCCATTGCTCAGTCAGGTCTCGGGCTTGTCTAAACATTTGGCGCAATCGGTGGTGCGCTGGCGTGACAGCCATGGCGCATTTGCCAACCGCAAACAGTTGTTGGATGTGACTGGCTTGGGTCCGAAAACCTTTGAGCAATGCGCCGGTTTCTTGCGCATACGCGGTGGCGATAACCCGCTGGACATGACGGGTGTGCATCCGGAAAGTTACCCGGTGGTGGAAAAAATTTTGGCGCACAGCGGCAAGCCGATTGAAAGCCTGATGGGCCGCGCCGACATGCTTGCCACTTTGCGCCCCGAGATGTTTGCCAACGACACGGTCGGTGTGATCACCGTGCGAGACATATTGAAAGAAATCGAAAAGCCGGGGCGCGACCCGCGTCCTGCATTCGCAGTCGCGCGTTTCAACGAAGGCGTGGAAACCGTCGCAGACCTCAAACCCGGCATGATGCTCGAGGGTACGGTCAGCAACGTGGCGGCCTTCGGTGCGTTTGTCGACCTGGGCGTGCATCAGGATGGCTTGATTCACGTGAGCCAGCTCAGCAACAAATTCATCAGCGATGCACGCGAAGTGGTGAAAACCGGCGACATCGTCAAAGTGAAAGTGCTGGAAGTCGATGTGGCACGCCAACGCATCAGTCTGTCCATGAAAACAGATTCAACACCTTCAGCGACATCACATCCGGACAAGCGACATGCGAACACAGGCCGGGATAACCGCCAACAAAGCAGAGGCTCTTACAACGCTGCACCACAAGCGACCAGTGGTTCAGCCATGGCGAGTGCGTTTGCTAAATTGCAAGGTTTAAAGAAGTGAAAGCCTTGCAGATTCACGCGGGCCCAAGCGCTTTGGCACATATCAAAACCAAGGGCTTGCAACCGCAAGACATCAGCGTGGTTCCCGGCGCGGCAGGCGGCCCCAAAGGTTTGATACTCGGGCCGATAGACCGCTATTTGTTTGACCAGTGGCTGCCGCGCAGCAACCAACCGGTGGATTTGGTGGGCGCTTCGATTGGCGCATGGCGCATGGCCACCGCGTGTTTGCCAGATCCGCGTACCGAGTTGCTGGCTTTGGAAGAGGCTTATGTTCACCAAGACTACAAACTCGCACCCGGACAAAACCGACCGACCGCTAAGCAGGTGAGTGAGGATTTCTCAGCCAACTTGCACCGCTTTTACGACAAGCGAATTCACAAAGTGCTGCAACACCCGCGTTACCGTTTGCACGTGATGACCTCGCATGGTCGCGGCTTGTTGCACCGTGACTCACGGCTGCGCACTGCCTTGGGTTACGCAGGCGCCTACATCAGCAACGCTGTCAACCGCCGCGCCATGGGTTTATGGCTGGAGCGTATGGTGTTTTCATCTGCGTTTTTGGGGCATCCGCAACCACTGCCTTTTCATACCCGTGACTACAGAACCAAACAGTTGGCATTGACTGAAGAGAATTTTTTAGACGCAGTGCAAGCCAGTTGCTCCATCCCTTTTGTGTTGAAAGCGGTGCACGACATTGATGGCGCTCCCGGCGGCGCTTATTGGGACGGTGGCATCACCGATTACCACTTGCATTTGGATTACCGGGCCGTGAAAGGCTTGACGCTGTATCCCCATTTCCAAAAGCAATTGGTGCCCGGATGGCTGGATAAAAAACTCACACGTCGACACGCGGCCACGCCTTTTTTGGACACCACCATTGTGTTGTCGCCCAACCCCGAGTGGGTGAAAACCTTGCCCAATGGCAAACTGCCCGACCGCACCGACTTCATGACCTACAACCGCGACCTGTCTGGTCGCGTCAAGGTATGGCAAACCGCTATCGCTGAAGCAGGCAGACTGTCTGATGAATTGGCAGATTGGTTGTTAAGACCGGATGTGAATCAAGTACAAGCGCTTTAACCAAGACATATTGCAAGGTCCGTCTCATGGGTTCACGTCAAACTATCTCACAACGCCCGATCCGCAACTCCACCGTCGACGTGTCCTCACAAGCCGGACTGGATATCTACCACTCTGTGGTGTCTATGGGTTGGCTCGCTTATTTATCATTGTTCGCCTGCGCATTTTTGCTGGTCAATCTCTTATTCGGTTTTTTGTACTTTGTCGGTGATTCAGCCATAGGCGGTTTGCAAAGCAACAGTTACCAGGAGTATTTTTTCTTCAGTGTGCAAACCCTGGCCACCATAGGCTATGGAAGTAAATTTCCACAAACTTTGTATGCAGATGTATTGGTGACCTTGGAAGCCATGATGGGCTTGCTCGGCGTTGGCATGTTCACCGGTATCGCATTTGCACGCTTATCGATTCCGCGCTCAAGAATCATTTTCAGCAAGGTGGCAGTGATCGCCCCGTTTGAAGGCGTGCCCACGCTGATGTTTAGGGTGTCTAACGAAAGAAACAACCGGGTGATAGGCGCAGAGATTGAATTGACTTTGTTTTTGCGCACCACCACGCCCGAAGGCCAGAGCATGCGGCGAATTTATGACTTATCACTGCTGCGCAACCGCACCCCTATGCTGTCGCTGACTTGGTTGGTTTTTCACCCGATAGTGCAGGGCAGTCCTTTGTTTGGACACACCGCTGAGTCACTGGCTGAATTGGATTTTGCTTTGGTCGCCACCATCAAAGGGCTGGACGAAACCATCTCTCAAACCGTGCACGCCTACCAGGCCTATGCCTGCGAAGACATCCAATGGAACCACCGCTTCAAAGACATGCTCACGGAAAACCCGAAGACCGGCAGAGCTTTGATTGATTTAAAGCAGATCAGCGAAGTGGTGGCATTGCCGGATGAATCGCCTCATCAGAGTATTTGAAACATTTCCACATGGTCCATGTCTGCTTCTACAAACACCTCGCCGCGTCTGCTAAAGCCTTGGCGCTTGTAAAAGTTTTCAGCGGTGCATTGCGCATGCAACACCAGTTCGCGGTCGCCGCGTTTGCGTGCAGCATCTACTAGGCCGTTCAACACCTGATCGCCGAGTCTGAGTCCGCGCAACTGGCGTTTGACGGCCATGCGCCCGATTTTGGCCACACCATCAACAGCAGGAAGCAAACGACCGGTAGCCACTGCCAAACCCATGCGGTTGCGCAGCACGGCATGCAAGCACAGCGGGTCCTGATCATCCCATTCCAATTCCTGGCTCACCCCTTGTTCTTCGACAAACACCTCGGTGCGTAGTGCACCAGCCACGGATTTCAACGCGCCCCAGCTGCCCAGCTGT
This sequence comes from Comamonadaceae bacterium, assembly GCA_947508145.1. Taxonomy (GTDB): domain Bacteria; phylum Pseudomonadota; class Gammaproteobacteria; order Burkholderiales; family Burkholderiaceae_C; genus Limnohabitans. Next base: position 2,028 of record CANNRV010000138.1, on the reverse strand, counting down.
AACTTCACCATGGCTTCGCCTTGCTCAAAACCCAGCAAGGCTTCGCGCAACGCGGGTGGCACGGGTTTAGAGGTTTGCGTGCTCGGATCGGCGTACACATAGACCAGTTCACCACTGACCAGCATTTGGTTGCCGCGAAATGCGCAGGCTGTGAATGTCATGGATGAGTTGCCGATACGCGCACAGCGCAGACCGATGTGCAGCAAATCGTCATACACGGCTGAAGCCTTGTATTCCAGCGATGACTTGACGACATACAAATCACCGCCCAAGTCGTGCATGGTTTGCTCGTAGGGCAATACCAAGCTTCGCCAGTAATCTCCGATGGCCGTGTCAAAGTACATCAGGTAGTGGCCATTGAACACAATTTTTTGCATATCCACTTCCACCCAACGTACGCGCAAGGGATGGAAAAAACGAAAGTCTTGTCTTTGCATGTTCAGTACCAGAGTCCGTTAAAGTCGCAGCATCCTACAACGCATCAGGGGCAGCACATGGCCAGCATTTTGTACATCACACAAATCCACATTGAACCGGGTGCGTTGAAGCGGCTGGCAGAAGAATGTGCGCGCAACCACATCACGCGCCCCTTGCTGGTGACCGATGCAGGCATCAAAGCCGCAGGTTTGTTGCAACAGGCTTTGGATGCTTTGCCCGGCGTGACTTGCACCGTGTTCGATGCCACGCCGTCCAACCCGACCGAGGCCGCTGTGCGCGCTGCCACTGCTTTGTGCCACGCTCACCATTGCGATGGTTTGATCGCATTGGGCGGTGGCTCTTCGATGGACTGCGCCAAAGGCGTTGCTATCTCGGCGACTCACCCCGGCCCCTTGACCACTTACGCCACCATTGAAGGCGGCTCCTTGCGCATCACTGACAAGGTCTTGCCCTTGATCGCCATTCCCACCACAGCAGGAACAGGCAGCGAAGTAGCCCGTGGTGCCATCATCATCGTGGATGACGGACGCAAGCTCGGTTTCCATTCTTGGCACCTGGTGCCTAAAACCGCTTTGCTGGATCCTGAACTCACCGTAGGTTTGCCGCCTTTGATGACCGCCGCCACCGGCATGGACGCGATTGCACATTGCATGGAAACTTTTATGTCAGCGGCATTCAATCCGCCTGCTGATGGCATTGCACTGGATGGTTTGCAACGCGGTTGGGCACATATTGAAAAGGCCACCCGCCATGGCCAGGACATGGACGCACGTTTGCAGATGATGAGTGCCTCTATGCAAGGTGCGCTGGCGTTTCAAAAAGGCTTGGGCTGCGTGCATTCGCTCAGCCACAGTTTGGGTGGCATCAACCCGCGTTTGCACCACGGCACGTTGAACGCCATGTTTTTACCGGCTGTTATCGCGTTCAACGCGCCCGCCGAATCCATGCAAAAAGAAAACCGCTTGGTCCGCATGGCGCAGGCCATGGGCTTGACCCCGGGCAGTGATCCGGCAAAAACACTGGGTGAGGCTATTAAACAAATGAATGCTTCGCTGGGATTGCCCACTGGACTGGCCGCCATGGGCGTAACCGAAGCGCAGTTTGACGACATCATCAAAGGCGCTTTGGCTGACCATTCGCACAAAACTAATCCGCGCGACGCCAGCGTGGCGGACTACCGGGCTATGTTGCTGGCCGCCATGTGAGTTAAATATCGTCGCGCAAGGCGTAGGGCAGGGCGTGTAACTTCAGCACACTGCCAGTGGTGTCCGCCGGGTGCAAATCACCGCCATCAGCGGATGCGGTTTGTAAACACACCAGTGCCCAATGCCCGTGTTGCGGGTGTGAAACCGCTTGCACCACCTGTCCCGCCGGTTGGCTTGCGTCACCGGAATGAAAAATCTCCTGACCAGCTTGCAGGCTTTGGCTGCTGCTCACCACATAAGTGCGGCGTTTCAAAATGCCTCTGAACTGGCTGCGCGCAACCACCTCTTGTCCGGGGTAACAGCCCTTTTTGAAATTCACACCGTCTACCGATTCGTAGTTCAGCATTTGCGGCACAAAGGCTTCGAAGGTGGCGGCTTGCACATC
>CANNRV010000137.1 GCA_947508145.1 Comamonadaceae bacterium | reverse complement strand
GCTGCAATCGCACCGTTATCGCCCAGCCAGTCGCGCATGAACACCGAGACCAGCATCACCAGACTGATGGTGGCGGTGATGATCAAGGCGTGTTTGATATTGAAGGCATGCGCATTGAGTTGCATAGCAGCTTGGCCATGCACATTGCTAGAACGCATCCAAAACACTGCTGTCAAAGCCAGACACAGCAATGCCGCCAGCAAAGGCCACAGCATGTTGCGAAACAAATCCGGGGCACTCACCTGCAACACCATGGCAAATAAAAACAGCGAGGCCATGGTGGACAACAAGGTGGCGGCCAAACAAATATCCATCAAGGCGGTTTCTTTGCGCACATGGTGACCAAAGCTGACCGTGGCTGCGGTGGAAGACACAAAGCCTGAGAAAAAGCCTGTCAACGGCATGCCCCAATAGGTACCCACCACACGCAAAGCGATGTGGCCGACCATGCCCACCCCCATGATCAACACGATGATGCGCCACAAGGAATACGGCACCAACACTCCCCACGGGTCTATCGCTTGCTGCGGCAGCAAAGGCAGCACCACCAGAATGGCCGCGCACAGCAATAACGCGTCTTGCAATTCACTGGTGCTGATGATTTCTCTGCTGAAACGGCGCAGCGGCGCTTTGGCCAGCAACAGCCCTGCCACCAACACGCCCAGCGCCGAAGCCAAGGGCGGGTCTTGACTGGCCAATGCAGACAACATGGCGGTGGCCAACATGGCCACCTCGCCTGTCATGCCTGCATCTTTTTGCATGGAGTAGCGATAAGCCACCACCACCAATGCGCCTATCACTGCAAAGGCCACCAAAAAAGCGGTCAGCGCTAGGCTCATGGCGGCACAGCAAATCACCGCCAACAGTGCGTGTGTGCGTATGCCTGAGTTAAGGATTTGGTTGACGTGAAGTTTTTCACGCACTGTGCCTATCATCACGCCAATGCCTATGGCAGTGACGAAGCCGCTCAATATCTCTTTGTTTAATTCCATCTGTTTCACAGCGCATGGCACAGACCGCGTCTATGACGACAGCCACTGCATGACGGCGCATTGTTTTTATAGCCAACAGTATGCGCTATTTACCCAACCGTATTGAAGCTTTACGCAGAGCGACGCAGCATCAATCAAATAGACACCAGTTTGCGTATGCCTTTAGTTTTCATCTCAGAGCCCGGGCCGCTGGCGATGACCTCGCCGCGTTCCATCACCAAATACTGATCAGCGAGTTCTTCGGCAAAGTCGTAATACTGTTCGCACAACAAAATCGCCATGTCACCGCGTGCGGCCAAGCGTTTAATCACACGGCCAATGTCTTTGATGATGCTGGGCTGTATGCCCTCGGTGGGTTCGTCCAACACCAGCAGTTTGGGTTTGCCTGCCAAGGCACGCGCAATCGCCAGTTGCTGTTGTTGACCGCCGGACAAGTCACCGCCGCGCCGCTCGCGCATCTGGTCCAAGATGGGAAACAACTCAAACAGCTCAGCCGGTATGTCAGCAGACGCAGACTGCGTGGCTAAGCCCATGCGCAAATTGTCCAGCACGGTCAAACGGTTGAATATCTCGCGGCCCTGTGGCACATAGCCAATGCCAGCTCTGGCCCGTTCATACGGCGTGGCTTTGGTGATGGTGTGGCCTTGAAAACTGATGTGGCCTTCTCGCACTGGCACCAGCCCCATCAAGGCTTTGAGCAAAGTGGTTTTGCCCACGCCGTTGCGCCCCAGCAGCACGGTGATCTGCCCGGCTTTGGCACTCAGACTGACATCCCGCAATATGTGTGAGCCGCCGTAGTATTGGTGAATATGTTCAATCGCCAGCATGCTTTAACGTCCCAAATAAACATCGATGACACGCTCGTCATCTTGTACTTCGTCAAACGAACCTTGCGCCAGCACAGACCCGTCGCACAACACGGTGACGATGTCTGCAATCTGCCGGATAAAGGCCATGTCATGTTCCACCACCATCAGCGAATGCTTGCCTTTGAGTGACAAAAACAATTCAGCCGTGCGTTCGGTTTCCTGATCGGTCATGCCAGCCACCGGTTCGTCGAGCAACAACAATTTCGGGTCTTGCATCAACAGCATGCCGATCTCCAACCACTGCTTTTGACCGTGGCTCAAGTTACCAGCTTGGCGCAGCAATTGGTCAGACAAATGGATGGTGTGCAACACCTCGGCCAAACGGTCTTGTTGCTCGCCATTGAGTTTGAAGAACATGGAAGCCGCCACACCCTTGGCGGTTTTCAGCGCCAGCTCCAAGTTGTCAAACACACTGAGTTGTTCGAACACTGTAGGTTTTTGGAATTTGCGGCCTATGCCCATTTGTGCAATCTCGGGCTCGTTGTGTCGCAATAAATCAATCGTGCTGCCGAAAAACACTTGTCCAGAATCCGGTTTGGTTTTGCCCGTGATGATGTCCATCATGGTGGTTTTGCCAGCCCCGTTCGGGCCGATGATGCAACGCAATTCACCCACACCAATGTCCAGCGACAAGTTGTTGATGGCTTTGAAGCCGTCAAAGCTGACGTTCACATCTTCCAAATACAAAATGCGTCCATGCGCCAGATCCAATTCACCGGGGTGGTGAATGCGCGAGAAGCTGGCGCCCCGGTCACCGGACGACACAGGCTGCACTAGTCTGAATTTGTGTTTCTCCAGTCGCTCTGCGCCTTCGCTCATGAGGTCAGGTGTCATGACGGTTCCCCTTTGCGTGCAGCCAGGCGTTGTTTGATGTTGCTCAACAAACCAATGACTCCTTGAGGCATGTACAAAGTCACTGCAATGAACAAGGCGCCCAATACATACAACCAATACTCGGGCGCGACCACAGTGAGCCAACTCTTGGCACCGTTGACCATGAACGCACCGGCAATCGGCCCGATCAATGTGGCGCGTCCGCCCACTGCCGCCCAGATGGCGATTTCAATCGAATTGGCCGGGCTCATTTCGCTCGGGTTGATGATGCCGACCTGCGGCACGTACAAGGCCCCGGCAACACCGCATACCACCGCAGAGATCACCCAGATGCTGAGCTTGTAGGGCAGCGGCGAGTAACCGCTGAACATCACACGGCTTTCGGCATCGCGTATGGCTTGCAACACCCGGCCATATTTGCTTTGCACCAACCAACGAGCTGCCAAATAGCAACCGAGCAAACACACGCCGGTCAACACAAACAAGAACATGCGCATGTTTGGTGTGGCAATCGGTGTACCCAGAATGCGTTTGAAATCGGTGAAGCCGTTGTTGCCGCCAAAACCTGTTTCATTGCGAAAGAAAAGCAGCATGAAAGCAAACGTCATGGCCTGCGTGATGATGGAGAAATACACGCCTTTGATGCGCGAGCGAAACGCAAAATAGCCGAACACCAGCGCCAGCAAGCCGGGGGCCAACACCACCAGCAACAGTGTGGCGACAAAGCTGTCGCTGAAGTACCAGTGCCAGGGCAAGGTCTTCCAATCCAGAAACACCATGAAGTCAGGCAACTCGGATTTGTAATTGCCGTCGGTGCCGATCTGGCGCATCAAATACATGCCCATGGCGTAACCGCCTATCGCAAAAAACAAACCGTGGCCCAAAGACAAAATGCCGGTGTAACCCCAGATCAAATCCATGGCCAATGCGCAAATGGCATAGCACATGATTTTTCCGACCAGCGAGACAGCGAAATCGCTCATGTGCAAAGGGTGAGACACCGGCAACCAGAGATTGAGCGCGGGTACAAGCAAGCCAACGCACAACAACAAAGCTATGAACACCGTCCAGCCCAACGGGGACAGCAAACGAACGGGTTGAGGAAGTTGAAGTTTGTTCATGTCATGCCTCCGCACTGCGGCCCTTCATCGCGAACAAACCTTGCGGTCTCTTCTGGATGAAGACGATGATGAACACCAGCACGGCGATCTTCGCCAGCACTGCCCCGGTCCAGCCTTCCAACAATTTATTCAGTACGCCCAAGCCCAGCGCGGCGTACACGGTACCGGCCAATTGACCGACACCACCTAACACCACCACCATGAACGCGTCCACGATATAGCCTTGCCCTAGGTCTGGACCGACGTTACCGATTTGACTCAGCGCACAACCGGCCAAGCCGGCAATGCCTGAACCCAACGCGAAAGCATAGGTATCAATACGCGCTGTGTTCACACCCATGCAAGACGCCATGGCGCGGTTTTGTGTGACACCGCGCACAAACAAACCCAAACGCGTCTGACTGATGAGCAAGGCCACGCCGCCCAACACCAGAAAAGCAAACACCATAATCAACAATCGGTTCCAAGGCAAACTCAAATTCACCAACACCTGTATGCCGCCGCTCATCCAAGACGGGTTTTCAACGGCCACGTTTTGTGCACCGAAAATGGTTCTGACCGTTTGCATCAAAATCAAACTGATGCCCCAGGTGGCCAATAAAGTTTCCAAGGGTCTGCCATACAAATGCCGCAGCACCGCACGCTCCAACAATGCGCCAACCAATGCCGCAGATAAAAATGCCATAGGCAAGGCGGCGACCAGGTAGTAATCGAAAGCACCGCCCATGTGCTTGCGGAAAAAAGCCTGCACCACATAGGTGGCATACGCGCCCACCATCATCAACTCGCCGTGCGCCATGTTGATGACGCCCATCAAACCATAAGTGATGGCCAATCCGAGTGCAACGAGCAACAAAATGGAACCCAAACTCAAGCCTGTGAACAAGGCGCCGAATCGCTCGCCCCAAGCCAATGCAGACTTGATATCAGCCAACGAAGACAACATTTGTGATTTCACCGCCGGATCGGTTTCCTGCGTCATCTGTTGATTCAACAGCAACTGTGTATTCGGTGTTTTGCTGTTGCCCAAGGCTTTGGCCGCTGCCAAACGCACTGCTGTGTCCGTGCTGGTGATGTCAATCGCAGCTTGTGCCAACAACAACAATTGGCTGATGGCCGCATTTTTCTCAGCGGCGATGGCTTTTTCTAACAAAGGTTTTTTGCTCGGGTCGGGCTCTGACACCAAGGCCTGTGCCGCTTTCATCCGCATCGCATCGTCGGGGCTGAGCAATTGCAATGCAGCCAATGCCGAATCGATTTCGCCGCGCATGCGGTTATTGCTGACCACGCTCTCAGCGTTCGCAGGCACGGCCATGTCTTTGCCGCTTGCCGGGTCAGTGCCTTTGCCGTCACGAACAACGACGACTTGCTCACCTGCAATGACAACCGCATCATCTGCCAATGCTTGTAAAAAAACCGCTGTTTGCGCATCGGCCTGTGCCAATGCTTTTTGCAAACTCTCTATGCGTGCATCTGTCTCACCAATGACGATGTCATGCACCTGTTGCGGCGTGAGTGCCAGCGCAGATGTCGTGCCAAGCACAGACACACACCCTGCTAAAAATAAAGCTATCGCTTTCATACCTGCTCTTTTCGCTGTTCATCAAAAGGGGGAGTGACTCGCGCCCTCCCCCTCGTGTTTTCGCATCCTGCATGGACTGCTGACGCAGCCCATGTGTTCACCGTCAATTACTTCTTGACAGGCTCATCAGGCTTGACATCGTTGCCAGGAATGTAAGGGCTCCAAGGCTTGGCTTTCACAGGACCGGGTGTTTTCCAAACCACGTTGAACTGACCGTCCGCTTTGATTTCGCCGATGAACACCGACTTGTGC
>CANNRV010000136.1 GCA_947508145.1 Comamonadaceae bacterium | reverse complement strand
GTTCAGCGGAATGCCAGCGTTGTGTCTTCTTTGCATTTCCAAGCGCTCAAACATATTCAACATAGATTCAATGCGCGGTGGTTTTGACAGCATGGCAGGCTCAAAAGCCATAGCTTCTGCACTGAGTTGGCACTGCTCCACCAGATACGCAATGCCTGCCAGCGGTTGCGGTTGTTGACGCTGCACGCTGACCCAGCGCGATTGCACCCAGGCACTTGCCAGCAACCAGAGCTTGCGTTTGCCACTGACCACGCTGCGTTGGTTCACCGGGTCTAAGCCGTTGCGGCGCAGTTGATGGCCGATTTCTGCGTAAATCAAATTCGCCGACATGATGGCCGAGCGGCAGTCACGCGGCAAATGCGCAATGCCTGCGGTGGACTGTTTGTACAAGCTGTCGGCTTCTTGCAGCACGCGTTCGACCACACGTTGCAGTGCGGGTGTGCAGCTTGGCGCTTGCAACCAGGTCTCGGGGTCTATGCCTTCTTCGCGCAGCCATTGCAAGGGCAAGTACACACGGCCTATGCGTGCGTCTTCACCGACATCGCGTGCGATGTTGGTGAGTTGCATGGCCACGCCCAACTCACACGCGCGTGCCAATGTGATGGCTTGTTGCGGGCCCATGATCCAGCACATCATCGCGCCCACGCTGCCCGCCACACGTGCGGCGTAGCCGTGCAACTCTTCCATGGTCTCGTAACGCCGTTCGTTGCCGTCCCAAGCGAAACCGTCGAGCAGCGCATCCAGCAAATGGCGTGGCAGTGCATGGCGTTGCACCACCACCGCCAAGGCGCGGTCTTCAACCGTGTTTTCCGGTTGTCCGGCATAAATGCGGTCTAACCGGTGGTGCAGCACTTTCAAGCTGCGCTCTATCGAATCGCCCAAGTCCACCATGTCATCGGCCACACGGCAAAACGCATATAAGGCAATCGCTGCATCGCGTATGCGCTTAGGAAGCAAGCGACTGGCGGCAAAAAAAGTTTTGGAGCCGCCGCGCATCATTTCGACGCAAGCGGCTAAGTCGCGGTCGGCCTGGTCAGTGAAAGGCAAGGGCATGGGGAACCACCTGTTCAAGCATCTTGGCTGACATCAGCACACTGGGCACGCCTGCACCCGGTTGCGTACCGGCACCCACTAAAAATAAATTTTGAATGTCTTCGCTGCGGTTGTGCGGACGGAACCACGCGCTTTGCGTGAGCACCGGCTCCAGGCCAAAGCCCGCACCTTTGAATGACCACAAGCGGTCTTGGAAATCTTGCGGCGTGGTCACTTTGGATGTGACGATGTGTTGTTTCAAACCGGGCAACACGCTGTCTTGCAACACGTTGGCAATGGCTTCTTTGTATTGCTCGGTGATGGCCGTCCAGTCGGTGCCGCTGCTTAAATTTGGCACCACCGACAAGGCATAAAACGTGTCGCAGCCCTCGGGTGCCAGCGACGGGTCGGTGGCGGTGGGGCGGTACAAGTACAAACTGAAATCTTTGGACAGCGTGTGGTTTTTGAAAATGTCTTGTAACAAACCTTCGTAGCGCGGGCCCAGCACCATCATGTGGTGCGGCACGTCTGTGTATTGTTTGTCGGTGCCGAAATACCAGACGAACAAGCCGGAGGAGTAATTGCCTTTTTCAATCTTGCGGTCGGTCCAGTGCGGTCGGTATTTTTCTTCAATCAGGTGTTTGTAAGTCCATGCCGCATCTGCATTGCTGACGACGATGTCAGCCGCCATGAGTTCGCCGTTTTGCAACTCCACACCCACTGCTTTGCCTTCTTTGACGCAGATGCGGGTGACCGCAGAGTTGTAGCGGATCGGTACATGGCGTTGTTGCAATAACTTGACCAATGCGTTGACGATGGCTCCGGTGCCGCCCATGGCGGAATGCACGCCCCAGCGTTGTTCCAGTATGTGTATCAGCGAATACACACAGGTCACCGAGAACGGGTTGCCACCGATCAGCAGCGGGTGAAAGCTCATGACGATGCGCAGCTTGGGGTGTTTCAAATACGAAGACACCATGCTGTAGATGGAGCGCCAAGCTTGCATGCGGGCCAGGTTGGGCATGGCCTTGAGCACATCGCCCAGTGTTTCGAAAGGTATCGAACCAAGCTCTACAAAACCCAGTTCATAGCACTGGGCCGAAGCCTTCATCAGGTTTTTGAAGCCTTGCACATCCACCGGGCTGATGGCTTCAATTTGCGCCAGCATGGAGGCTTCGTCGTTGCTGTAGTCAAAGTGGGTGCCGTCATCAAAGCGTATGCGATAGAACGGCGACATGGGGCGCAAATCAACATGGTCGGCCATGGTTTCGCCGCACAGTGTGAACAACTCTTCCAACAAATGCGGCAAGGTGATGATGGTCGGTCCCGCATCGAAGGTGAAGCCGTCTTGCTTGTGCACATAAGCGCGACCACCGGGTGCATCGAGTTTTTCCAGCACTTGTACTTGGTAACCCATGACGCTCAAACGAATGGCCGCCGCCAGTCCACCAAAGCCGCTGCCAATGACGATCGCGCGTGGTGAATGTTTGGCGCTGCCGTCGCCTGGTGCTCTGTCGTCTACGGTTCGGAATGCGTTCATGCGGGGTCTGCCTGTTTGGTTTGGCTGACCACCACCATGACATCGGTGTCGGTCGCACGGTGACTGTGGTGTACGGCGTAGGGACTGCGTTTCATGGCCCAGCCCCACAAGCGTTGCAAGGGCAGGGCAAACACCATCAACACATGTTCAATGATGGCCAAGCCCAATAAGGCAGACAACAACACCCAGCCGGTGCTGATGGTGACGGCGCCGGTGTGCAATTCCCACACCATCCATGACCAGACAACACACGAGAGTGCCATGGTGAAAAAGAAAAACGGGCTGATGCCACCGCTTTTGAAATAGCTGCCTATGTAACGCAAATGCGCTGGTAAATATTGCGCACCGACTTGCGGCACACCAAAAAATAAATTGAGCTTGGCGCTCAGGCGCATACACCACAGCAAGGCATAGGTGCACAAAGCCACATGGTTGGGCTGACCTTGTTGCATGGCCAGCAGCACGCCGAAGTTAAACAGCAAAGCCACCTCGTGGTACAGCAAGGCCATGACCGATTGACCGAAGCGGCGGTTCAGGTTCAAGCCGGGTTCAAGCGCCACACGTCTGGGCCCGGCCAGCCAGCCGGTGAGAAAAGCCATTTCATGCCAGCTCCACATGGCGATCACACTGACAAAGCCGATGTAGGCGTTCAACACCGAATGCGAACGCATGCTGATGGAGGTGGTCCACAAACTCAGGCCCAGCAAAAAGCTGAGGAAAAACATGCTCCAGCGAAACGTGGACACGGGCAAACGTACCAGCCACAAAATCGCACCCGTACCCAGCCACCAGCAGAACACCGCAAATATGCAGGCGCCCGTTGTGGTGGACAAAAATTCCATCATGCGCAGCCTGTTACCAAGTAGGCTGCATGCGGATGTCCGCAGGCAACTCGTTTTTCTTGACCGGCAACAAATACAAGCGACCGAAGGTGAACACGGCTTGCACCGCCGTGACCGCGCGACCGATGGCACCCAAGAGGCCGCCACGCTCTTTGGCTTTGGCGTTAGCGATGGAGAGCTCAACCAGGCGCGTCATGCCAGCGCGGAATGTCGGGTGGTCGATATCGACTTCCACCGGAAACACTTGGCGGGCAATGTCTGAGGTGATGCGAAACACCTCGTAGTCGTACTCGGTGGATTCAAAGCCCATGGCTTCGTGCAGCAGCGGCCGCGTGTGGTCACGCACATACATGGTGGCGTAGACCGCCAGAATGAAAAAGCGTATCCACAACAGGTTCACGCCGCGCAACAGCTCGGGGTGGGCGCGCATGATGAGGGCGAATGATTCGCCGTGACGGAACTCGTCATTGCACCAGCGTTCAAACCAACGGAAGATGGGGTGAAAGCGTTTGTCCGGGTTTTTTTCCAGCTGACGGTAAATGGTGATGTAACGCGCATAGCCGATTTTTTCGGACAAGTAGGTCGCGTAAAAAATGAATTTGGGTTTGAAGAAGGTGTAGGACTTGGTGCGCTTGAGTTGGCCCAGGTCAATGCCTAGGTCAAAGTCGCGCAAAGACTGGTTGATGAAACCGGCGTGGCGAGATTCGTCGCGGGCCATGAAGGTCATCAACTGTTTGATGTCGGGGTTTGTCACATGCTTGCGCACTTCGTTGTACAAAATGCAGCCGGAAAATTCGGAGGTGAGCGAGCTGATCAAAAAGTCCAAAAACTCCTGGCGCATTTCCGGTGAGAGTTGCGGCATCAGCACCTTGACTTCTTCGGCGAACGCCGCGTCGCGCTGAAAGTGGTCGTGGTTGTTGTCGCCCTCGTACTCTTTCATCATGACATCCCATTCGGTGCGCACGGACTCGACATTCAGTTTGTCCATGGCGTCAAAGTCAGTGGTGTAAAAACGCGGGCTGAGCACTGTGTTGCGCACCGCCTTGGCGTTGGCATCGGCAGCGTTTTCAACCGTGCCGATCAACAACTCGACATGGTCAAAATCTAAAGCAGCGGCGTTGGTCATGGCTTACTCCTGGGGAACGTGAGAAGAGGGGGGTGTGAGGTGTTGCAACTGGGCAAACGCGGACATATTGGTCGGGCCGAAAGATTCCAAGTCGATGCGTGCACCGGTGGCCGGGTCCAGCAAGGTCAAGCGGCCATCGGTGTGGCCAATCAGTTCGAACGCAGGGCCGGAACCAATGCCCCGGCGCATGCGTTCGCGTGACAGAGTGCGCAATGTGCCGCGCACAAAACCTTGTTCACCTTGGAACCGGGTCAGTTCCATTTGGCTTTGCGCTTCCAGCACGGCGACATCGCCGTTGGGCCGGTCTTCAAAACGCAATGTGCGTTGCCAGCTCACGGGGGCATCGTCTTGCGGGCTCATCACGCCTTGGTTGCGCAGCAAGGCAACCACCAACAACACGCTGGACAAAAACCCGACGAATATCCAACCGGTCAGGCTGTGCTGACCGGGCAAACTGGTGTTGGAGAGAGACTGGCTCATGCTGACATGGCCTCGTGGCGGTGCTTGTTCATATCGAATGAAGGCGTGTCTTCGATGAGGTCGCCCAGCATCACAGGCACAGCCGGGTTGATGTCACGCCAGGCTTGCACCAGGCGTTCGCCCACTTGCAAAGCGTTAGGAATCAGACGCAAGCAAGGCTCGGGGTTTTTCAACGCCCAAGGTTTGGCATGCGGCCATAAATTCAGCCAGGCGATATCGTCGTCCCCGGCGAGTTTCAAGGCGATATCACCGCAACCGTTTTTCATGGGTTTGACACTGGCAGCGGCCACCATGCGCAAGGGCAGGTTGAAGGTCAGCGTCAACACAATGCCTATGCGCATGACCAGGCGTTTGCTGGTCAGCGTGTACAGCGCGGTGCGGGCGGTCAGCCAAGCCAACCAAGTGAGCAAACCCAAGGCGGTCAGGCTGAGTGCCACGCTGGTGGCCAAGGGCACCAGCAAACGTGACTCAGGCTCACCCAGCAGGTACAACGCTTGCAACACCACCATCACGAAAAAGTAAATGGCCAGTGTGCGCACGTGAAACACATGCAGCGCCAGTTGTTTCCAATCGGGCGCACCTTGCCACAACAGACGTTCGCCTGCGGGCAGCGGTTCGGGCAGGCCCGGGGCTGCCTCGAACTCGTGTTCGTG
>CANNRV010000135.1 GCA_947508145.1 Comamonadaceae bacterium | reverse complement strand
ACCCTTTGATGTCTTACCCCTGCCGCCACACATGAGCACTTCGCGCGCACTCAGTTTGCAAGGCTTTGCCAGTTTGTTACTGGTGGCTTTGCTGATGGCCGCCAACCATGTGGCAGCCCGACTGGCGTTCAACAGCGGGCTGGATGTGGCCACCGCTGTCGCGGTGCGCAGCGCCTCCACGGCCTTGGTGGTCGGCCTGCTGGTGATGCGCATGTCCATCCCCTGGCAGCTCACTTTTAAACACCGGCGCGGCTTGCTATTGGTAGGGCTGATGATCGGTGTGCAAAGCCAGTTGCTGTACGGTGCGGTGTCGCGCCTGCCGGTGGCGCTGGCCTTGTTGGCGTTCAACACCTACCCGCTGTGGGCGGCCTTGTGGAACCGCTTGCTGTACCGACAGCCGCCTGAGCGCCAGGTGCTGCTGGCCATGCCGGTGATTTTGTGTGGCCTTGCCTTGGCGTTGGACGTGGCCGGAGCCGCCTCGGGTTTGGGCATGCGCCAGCAATGGGCGGTCATGGGCACGGGCGTGGGGCTGGCCTTGAGCGCAGCTGCCAGTTTCGGTCTGGTGCTGGTGTTGACACAGCATGAAACCACCGGGTTAGACGGACGGGTGCGCACTTTTTTCAGTTTAGTGATGGCGGCTTCGGTGGCGCTGGCGGCCATTGCTTGGCAAGGCGGGCCGCACTGGCCGCAGACCGACATCGGCTGGTGGGGCCTGGTGGGCTTGAGTTGTATGTACGGCAGCGGTTTCACGCTGATGTTCACCGTCTTGCCCAAGCTGGGCGTGGCTGCCAACAGCGCCATCATGAATGTGGAGCCGGTGTTCGCGCTGGCCTTGGGCTGGGCGGTGTTGGGGCAAGAGATTGCGCCGGTGCAAATCGCCGGGGCCTTGCTGGTGGTGTCGGTGGTGATGTATTTGGGTTTGAGAAAGCGGTCATGACTAGATTGGGATTGAGTTGGCAAGACAAGGCGCTGGTGTTTTGGCGCATGTGCATCTCTACGGTGCTGAACTGGTATGCGCGCTGGCCGCTGAAATGGCAGTTGCGCAATCTGTGGGTGTGGTTGCTGGTGCGTTACACCCCGCCGCAACGCAGCGCTGGCCTGCGACGCTTGCCCGCATTGAGCGAAGCCGCACAAGAACGCCTGCCGCTGTACTGCAAACTGCAAGCCCCGTTGACGCTGCCGCCGGGTGCCGTGCTGGCGCATGAAGTCAGCATCATGCGCCACAGCTATTACGTCGGCGATATGTTGCGCGGCCTGTACCCGTCGTTTCTGGACAAGCGGTTTTTCCGTTTGTTTGGCGACGTGAACTGGGTGCCGGATGTGCCCAGCCTGGTGAAAAGCCGACCGATAGGCGACGACAACCAAAACGGCGTGTTGCTGCCCATGGACATGCGAAGGCATTTGCGTTTTCCGCGCGACCCGTATGACTTTCGCATGAAACGCGCCGGCATGGTGTGGCGCGGCGCCAGCTACCAGCCCAACCGCCAGTTGTTTTTGAACGCGACCGCCAAAATGCCTTTTTGCGATGCAGGCAACCCGGCGCTGGCACATGATGACCCGCATTACAAACCCCGGCTCAGTATTTTTGAGCAACTGGAATACAAATACATTTTGTCCATCGAGGGCAATGACGTGGCCACCAACCTGAAATGGATTCTCAACTCGAACTCGCTGTGCATCATGCCCAAGCCGCGTTTTGAAACCTGGTTTTTAGAAAGCCGTTTGCAAGCCGGTGTGCACTACGCCGAACTCGCCGATGACTTCAGCAATTTGCAACAGCTGTTTGACCACTATGAATCGCATCCGCAAGAAGCGCTGGCCATCATCCGCCAGGCCAATGCCTACACCCGCCAGTTCAAAAATTACAGTGCCGAACGCTTGCTGAGCCAACACGTGTGTCAGGCGTATTTCGCGGCCACCGGCCAACTCAGCAACGATTGATGACAACGCCTGGCCTGCAACAGCTATCGAACGCCGGGTTCAGCTTTAAGATACCTGCCATTGCCCTCGCGCACGCGACGCACCGCGTGCCGGAGTTTCTTCTTTATGACCGCCGTTTGGCCGGTCACTTGTTAGCCAAGCCATGACCGATCCCAATTTCTTGAACAACCTGAAAGAGCATTTGAGCCTGTTCCAGCAACTGGGCGACTTGGATGCCACTGTGGACCAAGCCATCAGCGCCTGCGTTCAAAGCCTGCAAGCGGGCGGCAAGCTGATGTTTTGCGGCAATGGCGGCTCAGCCGCTGACAGCCAACATTTGGCCGCTGAATTCACCGGGCGCTTCATCAAAGACCGGCCGCCGGTGGCAGCGATTGCCTTGTCCACCGACACATCTGCTTTGACCTGTATTGCCAACGACTATTCGTTTGAAGCGATTTTTTCCCGGCAAGTGCAGGCCATAGGCAAGCCCGGCGACTGCCTGATCGCCATCTCCACCTCGGGCAATTCGGGCAATGTGCTGGCCGCCGTGGCCGCCGCCAAAGCCCTGGGCATCACTTGCATAGGCTTGCTCGGGCGCGACGGCGGCAAACTCAAACCGCAATGTGATGTGTCTATCGTGGTGCCCAGCCAGGTGACAGCCCGCATCCAAGAGGCGCATATTCTGATCGGCCACAGCCTGTGCGGCGCGGTCGAACAACAGCTGGGCTTGGTGCCTGCGGAGTAAACCATGTCAGCCAGTCGTCCCCTGCCCCCGCTTGCTTTACCGGATTTGTCACGCGCCCGGTTGCTGATCGTCGGCGACGTGATGCTCGACAGCTATTGGCACGGTCCGACCGGGCGCATCTCACCCGAAGCGCCGGTGCCGGTGGTGCATGTGAACAAAGAAGAAGTGCGACTGGGCGGCGCGGCCAATGTGGCGGCCAACACCGCGGCGCTGGGCGTGCAAACCACTTTGATGGGTTTGGTCGGCGACGACGCATCCGCTGACAAGATGCAGCTACTGCTGAGTGAGCGACACATCAACGCGCATTTGCAAAAAGTGGCGGGCAGCAAAACCATCACCAAGCTGCGCATCATTTCGCGCCAGCAACAACTGATACGGCTGGATTTCGAAGACCCGTTCAACCAATGGCAGGCGGATGCTTTTTTGCAAAGCTTTAAAGCGCAATTGGCCCATGTCGACGCGGTCATTTTGTCGGATTACGCCAAAGGCGCTTTGCGTCGCGCCGCCGACATGGTGGCGCTGGCCCGCGCGGCAGGCAAGCCGGTGATCATCGACACCAAAGGCACGGATTTCGAACGCTACCGGGGCGCGACCTTGATCACGCCGAACATGGGCGAATTCGAAGCCGTGGTCGGGCGTTGCGCCAGCGACGCAGAGATTGAAACCAAGGGCCAGCAATTGCGCGCTTCGCTGGACTTGCAAGCGGTGCTGGTCACGCGCAGCGAAAAAGGCATGAGCCTGATGGAGCGCGACCAGCCTGCGGTGCATATATCCACCCGGGCGCAAGAGGTGTTTGATGTGACCGGCGCAGGCGACACCGTGGTCGCCACGCTGGGCGCGGCGCTGGCCGCCCATCTGCCGCTGACCCAAGCCATGAACCTCTCCAACGTGGCGGCAGGTTTGGTGGTGGCCAAACTCGGCACCGCCACCGTCAGCTTTCAAGAACTTGGCCAAGCGCTGCAACACGACAGCAGCGAGCACGCTGTGTACAACGAAGACGCGATGTTTGAACGGATTCAACAGGCGCGTGCCGCTGGCAAACGGGTCATCATGACCAATGGCTGTTTCGACATCCTGCACCCGGGGCATATCGACTATTTGGAAAAAGCCCGCACCTTGGGCGATATGTTGTTTGTCGCGGTGAACGACGACGACTCGGTGCGCCGACTCAAAGGCGATGGCCGCCCGGTCAACCCGCTGGCCACACGCATGCGCATGTTGTCGGCGCTGGCCTGCGTCAACGGTGTGGTCGCGTTTGCCGAAGACACGCCCGAGCGCTTGTACTGCCGTTTGCTGCCGCATGTGCTGGTCAAAGGCGGCGACTATTCAACCGACCAAGTGGCAGGCGGGGCTTGCGTCACCGCTGCCGGTGGTGAAGTGGTGATCCTGGATTTTCTGGCCGGTCATTCCACCACCAGCCTGATACAAAAAATTCAGCAATCCTGATACGACTGAATGCGCACCCTATGCATGTGATCATCAGCCGCACCGATGCCATCGGCGATGTCTGTCTGACACTGGCTTCCATCGGCTGGTTGAAATCCCTGCACCCGGATTGGCGCATCACCTTGTTGGTGAAAGCCTATGCCGCGCCGGTGGCCCAGGCTTGCCATTGGGTGGATCAGGTGGCGGTGTTGCCCGAGCAAATGAACAAGGATGAACTGAGCGTGTGGTTACGCGAACTGCAAGCCGATCACATCATTCACGTGTTCCCCAACCGCCGCATTGCAGCCGCCGCCAAACAAGCGGGTATCCGCAAGCGCAGCGGTGTATGGGGCCGCATCTACCACTGGTTCAATTGCAATCAACATGTCTGGATGAGCCGGGCACGCAGCACCCACCACGAGGCTTATCTCAACCTGCTGCTGTTGTCCAAGTTATTGCATCTGCCCTTGCCGTCTGATGCCGGGTTGCGACAACACGCGGTCGCATGGTCCGGCTTGCGTCTGCAAGCTATGCCGGGTCTATCCAAACACATTGTTTTGCACCCTTATTCACGCGGCAATGGCCGCGAATGGCCGATCGCCCATTTCGCCGAACTGGCGCAGTTGATGCTGAATGACGGTTGGCAACCGGTGGTCTGCGGTACCGCCCAGGATGCCGACACGTTTGCCGCGCACCGGCACCTGTTTCCCGCCGCTTGTATCCCACTGATGGGACAAGACACGCTGACGCAGTACATGCAGCGCATCGCCGGTTCGGCGGGACTGGTGGCCTCGGGCACCGGCCCTTTGCACATTGCCACATTAATAGCTTTACCCAGCGTCGGGCTGTTTCCACCCAAACCCGGCATATGCCTAACCCGCTGGGGAGCGATAGGTCCATTCAGCACCAATTTGCAATTGCCCGGGCCGTGCGACACCGTGTGCAGCAACCAGGATTGCGCCTGCATGCGCGCCATCAGCCCGGCACACGTCTGGCAGGCTTTGCAACAGCAGCTGACAGCCACTCTGACGACGGATGCGGCTTTGTGAGCCGCGCTTTTATTTACGAAGACAATCGGCACTGCACAAGTGGGTGCGCGGCACGCTTGTCGGCACACACCTGACCACTGACAGGCACCACGACATACCAACGGAATGACTTCATCCATGATCATCGTCACCGGCGGCGCCGGCCTCATCGGCAGCAACCTGATTGAACAACTCAACCAGCAAGGTCATACCGACATTCTGGTGGTTGACCATTTGAAAAACGGCCACAAGATGCACAACCTGGCCGACTTGCATATCCGCGACTACCTGGACCGGGACGATTTCATGGCCCGGGTTCAAGCGGGTCAAGACATGGGCCCGGTGAAAACTGTCTTCCATCTGGGCGCGTGTTCAGCCACCACCGAGTGGGATGGCCAGTTCATGATGCGTAACAACTTCGAATACAGCAAAACCCTGTTGCACTGGTGCCAAGCCATCAACGCGCAATTCATTTACGCATCGTCTGCATCTGTGTATGGCTTGGGTAAAAACGGCTTTGTTGAACAACGCGCGGCCGAGTTGCCTATCAATATGTACGCGTTCTCCAAATT
>CANNRV010000134.1 GCA_947508145.1 Comamonadaceae bacterium | reverse complement strand
CTCTCGCGTGTGCGTGAATGGTTGATCACAGAACCCGCGCTGGACTTGCTGCAACAGGTCTTCAAAGAATTAAGTTCGCGCGATAAAGGGGCTGCCAAGCCCGTCAAAGAAAAAATCGACGACATGCGGCGCGCCAAAACCCAAGATGCATTGGCACAGGAATGGGCGGAAAAAGCACAGGCTTTATTGAGCACCAGTCGTTTGAACGTGGCCGATGCCATGGCTTGGGCAAGAGACACGGCCAAAGCAGGCGCACCTTTGTCCCGCGAACCTTTGGCCAGCTTGCGTACCGCTTTGGCTGACCGGGTCAAACACATCGAAGAAATGGCGCACCGCGCCCAAGTGCTGCGTGAATCCGCACTATTGATGGCGCAGCGCATTGAAGTCTTGTCCACCAAGCCTTGGACAGAAGCCGAGGAATCTCGCCCCACACTGGCAGCGGAGATGGCCAGGTTTGAAGCCGAGCGCCAGGCCTTGGGCAGCGATACGCACTGGCAAAGCGTTGACCCGAAATACCCCGCCAGCCTGAATGAAGGTGCCCAACACATACAAGTGGTGTGGGATGCGTTTTCAGCAGCGCTTGACCAGACCATCGCTGCTGCACAAGATGCCAGTCTGCCCTTGCCCGGCGTGCCTGCTTGGGCAGACCAATTGCGTTTGTTGCGCGGCGAACCAGCCAAAGCGGCTGCGCCTGCGCCCGCGCGTGCACCGGTTGACCCGGCTTTGCAAGCGCAAGCCCGTGAAAACGTGCAGACCTTGTTGCAGCAATTGGATACACAACTGCTGCAAGGTCATGGCAAAGCCACTACCGCTGCGGCTGCGGCACTCAAACAAGCCTTGAAAACGCATGCCCGTGCGCTTGAGCATGACCTAGAAACCTTGGCGCAACAGGCGTTGACCAAGGCCGCCGAACTCGAAGGCTGGCAACGCTGGCGTGCCGACCAATTGCGTACCGAACTGGTCGCCAAAGCAGAAGCCTTGCTGCGGCCGCTCAAGCCTCAGTCACCAACTGAAACCGCCGCCTCAGACAGCGCGCACAGTTCAGACGCACAAACCACCTCACATGATGCAGTGACCACCGCGACGCAAGAGACGATTGCTGTTGTTGAAGCGCCGGTTTCTGGCAACGATGCGCCAACTGTGATTGAAGAACCACAGACCACTGAAGTCACGTCCACAGATGCCACTCACACTGAAACCAACCACACCGATGTTGATCAAGCACCGGAGCAGGTGACAGATCACGCGGCGGTGTCAGAGCAAGCATCAACCGCTAAACCGAAAAACAAAGCCAAGCCCAAAACGCCTTCTGCTGCCCAGCAGGTGACCGAATGGGTGCCGGTGGTCACCGGCCGCAAATTGCAAGACGCGTTGCGCCAGTTGCGCGAGGCTTGGAAACAAACTGACCAAGGCGGACAGCCCAACCACGGTCTGTGGAAACGTTTTGATCAAGCCTGTAACCGCGCCTATCCGTTTGTGCAGGAGTGGCTGGAAAAAGCCAAAGCCGAGTCGCAGGCGCACCGCGAACAGCGCTTGGCGTTGCTGGCTGAAGTGGCTGCTTGGACGCAGGCCCACGTTGGCAACACCGATTGGAAAAAACAAGCCCGTGAACTGCACCAGTTCTCTGAACGCTGGCGCACCAGCGGTCACTTGAGTGAAAAAACCTTTGCCGAAATGCAGGCCCAGTGGAAAGCCGCTATGTCAGCGGCACACGCCGGTTTGGAGCAAGCGCAAGATACCAGCATCGCTCGTCGACGCGCCATGATTGAAGAAGCCAAGCAACTCGCGGCTGGTGCCAGTTTGCGCATAGACGCCGTCAAAGCCTTGCAACAACGTTGGCAGGCCGAATCCCAAGCCATGGTGTTGGACCGCAAATTGGCGCAAAAACTCTGGGACGCTTTCCGTCAACCGCTGGACGAAGCGTTTCAACGCAAAACACAAGAGCGCACGGTGCAAGCGCATGCCCTGTCTGCCCATGACCAGGCGGTGTTGGATGCTTCCAATGCTTTGGAAAAAGCGGTTGCCCAGGGCGATGCCGCGCAAATCCGCCAGGCCATGCAGCATTTGAATGCGGCCATCAGCGGCAAGCCGGTCAGCGCAGAAACAACGCCAGCCAAAACTGTTGAGACGGCGGCTGCTGAAACTGCACCTGCTGAAACTACACCTACTGAAACTGCAAACGCAGAAACAACTTCTGAGCCGAGCGCTCAGGCTGAAGGCGCTGATGCTTCGAGCACTGATGTGGCAAACACCGAATCAACTGCTCAAGCCGATACATCCGATGAAGACACCCCCCCGCCGCCCGTAGCCAAACCGCCTGCGGTGGTGAAAAAAGTGGTGGCGGTGCGCGGCGATGACCGTCCCGGCCAGAAAAAAACCGAGCCGGTTGTTGCTGGACGCTTTGGCGACAAGCCGGGTGCGCGTCGCAACGAACGCGATGCACCGGGCAGACGCAACGACCGTGATGCACCGGCGCGCGGTCGCGAGCGTGAACCGTTTGCTGACCGGGGGCCGCGTTTGGGCGATGCCGCTTTCCGCGCCCAACGCCATGCCATCGAGCAGGCCGAAAACGCCTTGAAAAAACTCGCCATGCAAGCCCATGGCGAAACCTTGGTGCACTTATTGTCAGCATGGCAACAGAGGCAGATAGATCAATTGCCACCCGCCAAAGAGCTCGGCAACCGCGTCAACCCGGCGCAACGTCAGGCTTGGGTGCAGGCATTGCAATCAGAGGCCAAAGGCGATGCAGCCACCGCTTTGTTGCGCTTGGAAATGGCCGCTGAGGTCAATACACCGGCTGAGCACCAGCAAGCGCGTCGCAATCTGCAATTGCAGTTACTGACCAAACGCCATGAAGCGCCGCCTGTACAAACCTGGGCGCAGGATGTGGCTACCGTGTTGCAGTCCGGCCATGCAGCTGACTCGGCGCAACGCTTGCAAACGGTGTTGCGGGTGCTGCTTAAGCGGTAAAACAGTTTCAAGCACGCCAGCAAGTTGCCGAAAATGTAGCGCGGTAAGTCAGCGCTGTTATTAGCTTGGTATCAGCGCTGATCTCTCAAACCCGCGTCCTGCTTGCCAGCTGAAAGCTTGCAGGCGCGGCGCATTTGCATCCGCTTCCCAATCGCTCAACACATAACGGCTCAAAGTCGGGTTCATTTGGTGATCTGCCGGGCGGTGTGTGTGCCCATGCACCAGCACTGTGGCCTGGTGTTCCATCAAGCTATCCACCGCTGCTTGGGTATCCACATCTACCCATTCGGTTTGCGTCGCTTTGCGCGCTTGGCTTTGCGCCCGCATCTGTTGCGCAGCCAGTAAACGTTCGTGCAATGGTTTGGCCAGAAAAGCCTGTTGCCATTCAGCTGAGCGCACCATGCGGCGGAAATCCAGGTAATCGGTGTCAGCCAGACACATTGCATCGCCGTGGCTGAGCAAGTAGTTGCCGCCGCTGGTGAGCAGCACGCAAGGGTCGTTCAAGGCTTGCATGCCTGCGGTTGTGCAGGCTGCGTCGCCCAGCAAAAAATCCCGGTTGCCCGCTATCCAATACACCGGCATGCGTTGGCTCAGCGCATGAATCTGTTGCAGGCAGTCACGTTCAAATTCAGCCTGCGGGTCAAGCAGCACATCGTCGCCAACCCAGACTTCAAACAAATCACCCAGCATGAACATGGCATCGGCTTGCACATGCAATAAGTGATCAGACCAGGCGCGAAAAGTGGGCATCTCAGTCGCCTGCAAATGCACGTCTGATAAAAAAGCCAGTCGGGATAAGTGTGTGGCATCCACAGATGCCGGGTGCTTGGGCAGCGCTGAGGTCAGACTGTCAACAACTGCCATGGCGGGGGAGTGTCAGAGCAAAACGGCTTTGCTGATGACCACATCGTCTTTGGGCACGTCGTCATGAAAGCCACGGCGGCCGGTCGCGACTTTGGTGATCGCATCAACAACTTCTGTGCCCTCAATGACCTTGCCGAACACCGCATAACCCCAGCCCGATGGGGTGGGCGATGAGTGGTTCAGAAAGTCGTTGTCTTTGACGTTGATGAAAAATTGTGAGGTGGCTGAATGCGGGTCGCTGGTGCGTGCCATGGCCACGGTGTAGCAGTCGTTGGTCAAGCCGTTGTCAGCTTCGTTTTCAAGTTTGGTGCCGACTTTTTTCTCTTTCATGCCGGGTGACATGCCGCCGCCTTGCACCATGAAGCCGGGGATGACACGGTGAAAAATGGTGTCGTCGTAATGGCCTTGCTCGACGTAGTTCAGAAAGTTCGCCACGGTTTTTGGGGCTTTGTCAGCGTCGAGTTCCAGCGTGATGACACCATGGTCTTGGATATGCAGTTCGATTTTCGGGTTAGACATGTTTATTTCACCAAAGTTGCAGATTGAATGACGACCTGATTCAAAGGCACGTCGGTAGGAAACGGGCCGCCGGGGCCGGTGGGCATGTGTTTGATGCGGGTGATCACATCCATACCAGAGATGACTTTGCCAAAGGCCACATAGCCCCAGCCTTGACCGGAAGGTGCACGGTGGTCAAGAAAGTCGTTGTCTTTGACATTGATAAAGAACTGTGCGGAAGCGGAATGCGGGTTGTTGGTGCGGGCCATGGCCAGCGTGCCGGTGGTGTTGCGCAAGCCGCCTTTGGCCGCTGCCTCTGCACCTTCATGCTTGATGGGTGGGCGCGTGGTTTTTTCTTCGTATTTGGTGTCGTAACCGCCGCCTTGAATCATGAAGTTATTGATGACGCGGTGAAAAATCGTGCCGTTGTAATGTCCATCGCGCACATAACTCAGAAAATTTTCAACCGTGTTGGGTGTTTTGTCCGGGTAGAGTTCAACCACAAACTCACCGGCAGTGGTGACAAATTTGACTTGAGGGTTGGTTTGCGAGTGAGCGCTGACAAATAAGCCCAGCAGACAGATGAGGCCCAGGGCCAAGCGGCGGGAGAGAGTGATCATGGTTTAGCCAAAGTGAGTTGAAGTACGGATTCCAGGGCGAGAATTTTGCCGCTGAGCTGAGATGATTTGCCGCCATGTTTTTCGGCAGTGGCGTAAGAGCGTCTGGCTAAATGCATCAGCACATCGCCCAGATTTTCGTGTGCGATGGCCAGGCTCGGGTTGTCCCGCAAGGCCATCTCAAACGCGCGTTTGGCTTCGTCAATGTCACCATTGGCCGCCAACAACACGCCCAGGTTGTTTTGCACTTCGGCCAATTCGGGGAATTCTTGTGCGAGTTGCTGGTAAGAGGCCATGGCTTCATTGGTGCGTTGCATGGTTTCCAGCAAGCGGGCCCGCCAAAAACGCATTTGCGGGTCGCGCGGGCGCTCTGTCAAATACGCGTCAATTTCCTGTATGGCCCCGGCCCAATCACGCTGCAACATTTTTTTCTGCACTTCATCATGCGGCGTGCCACGGTGATCGTGTTCAGTGGCGGTTTGTGCTTGCAAGCCCATGCACATGCTGAGCGTGATCACGCAAAGCATGAACCTGAGTGAGGGCAAAAGAAAAACTTCAGGACGGGGTAGTGGTGACATGAAAGTAAAAATTAAAGCACCAAACAATGGATGCAAACCGGGAGGAGCCCGATATACTGATGCCATTGTAGTAGAGAGAATTTAAGCTCCTTCAGCGGGCATTTACGTCAGATTCACACCAACATGGCACTTCGTATTTACAACACGCTCGCGCGTACATTGCAGGAATTTCAGCCCCTGATT
>CANNRV010000133.1 GCA_947508145.1 Comamonadaceae bacterium | reverse complement strand
CCGCTACTGCGCCCGACCATTCGGGCATGAGGCTGTGCGGCATCTCAGGGAATGCGGGTCGATTGCCAAGAGACAAATTGCAGTTTGCCGTCAGACTTGTGCCACACGCTGTGAAAGCGCAATTGCACATTCATGTCTTTGCCGTTCACACTGACATCGTAATTGCCGTTGCCTGTGAGTATGGCGACGCAGCCAAAGCTGCGAACCACCACATCCGAGCGGCGCATCACCTTGTATTGCACTGTCCCGGAACGCATGGAATTGATGTAAGAGTCTTTGCTGTCAACCACTGCGCTGGAATGCACGTAGACCAAATCGGGCGAATACAACTTCTCCATGGCCGCAAAGTCATTGGTGGTTTGCGCGGCATAACGCGCGTCTTCGGCTTTGAGGGCTTCGTCTGCACCCAAAGGGTCACAGGTGACTGCTGTGGCATTGACGCTGATCAGCAAGGCCGCGCTCAATACCTTGAGCCATTGCGAAATAGTGCGATTCATTGGTGTCTCCATGAAAAAGTATGAATCGATCATACGCATGAAAACGCTGTTGCATTCGTCTATTTGCCCTGTTTGCAAGCGACCTGTCTGCGCCTGTCTGCGCCCGTGCAAGGGCCTAGGGTTTGTGCTTAGGCAGTTTGACCACATGGGGTTGTAAGGTGCATCCAACCGAAACCAACGCCATAAGGTATTTGCATGCGATATTCATTTGTCAGGCGTATCAGCACAGCGCTGCTGTTACTGGCCTTGCTGCCTGTCACGGCCATGGCCCAGCAAAAGTTGAAATGGGCCCATGTGTACGAATCGTCTGAGCCTTTTCATACCGAATCGGTGTGGGCAGCGGAAGAAATCAAAAAACGTTCCAACGGCAAGTTTGATATTCAGGTGTTCCCCGCGTCCAGCTTGGGCAAAGAAACCGACTTGAACCAAGGTTTGACACTGGGTTCGGTGGACATCATCATCAGCGGCCCGTCATTTGCTGCCCGCATTTACCCGCGCTTTGGCATTGCCTACTACCCGTTCATCTTCAGAGACGGCAACCATTTGTTGGCCTATTCCAAGAGCCCTTTGTTCCAAGAAATGGTCAGCGAATTTCGCCAAAAGACCGGGGTTCAAGTCACGGCCTACACCTATTACGGGGCCAGACAAACCACGGCGCAAAAAGCCTTCAAAGAATGCGCGGATGTCAAAGGCTTGAAGATACGCGTGCCGGATGCACCGGCTTACACCGCCACCTGGCAAGCATGCGGTGCCAACCCCACACCGATTGCATTCGCCGAGGTCTACCTGGCTTTGCAAAACGGCACCGTGGACGCGCAAGAAAACCCGCTGACCACCATTGAAGCGAAAAAGTTTTTTGAAGTGCAAAAGTCCATCATGCTGACCAGCCATATCGTAGATGGCCTGATCACCA
Organism: Comamonadaceae bacterium; assembly: GCA_947508145.1. Lineage (GTDB taxonomy): Bacteria > Pseudomonadota > Gammaproteobacteria > Burkholderiales > Burkholderiaceae_C > Limnohabitans. The sequence goes on along the minus strand of CANNRV010000133.1, from coordinate 4,309 downwards.
TGGTGGCACCGCATGTGTGGAACGCTTTGTCGCCCGCCGAGCAAAAAATGTTCACCGAAGTGATGCAAGAGGCAGCGTCAAGGGCCTCCGTCAAAATCAAAAAACGTGAAGCCGAGTTGATCGATATCTTCAAGAAAAAAGGCTTGAACGTGGTTGAGGTCAACCGCAAAAGTTTTCAAGACACGGTGCTGAAAAACAAACCGGTGGAAAGCCTGAATTTGTCTCGCGCTGATTACGACCGCATACAGGCGGTGAAATGAGCAAAGCAGCTGAAGAACTCGCCAGCGCCTTTGGCGAAGCGGATGAAGCCGTGGATTTGTCCGATGTGATCGCCGAAGCCTGGCTGGCACTGGCCTTTTTCTGGCTGCTGGGATTGACGGTGTTTTACCAATTCATCACCCGCTATGTGTTTAACGATTCCGCTGCCTGGACAGAGGAAATCGCCCGCTATTTATTGATCGCCACGGTGTTCATCGGTGCGGTCATCGGGGTGGCGAAAAACAACCACATACAGGTGGATTTCTTTTTCCGCTTCATGCCCTCTGGTTTGGCGCACGCGGTCTCATTGCTGGTCGATGTGTTGCGTATCGGTTTTCTGGGCTGCGCGAGTTGGATGACCTGGGAGTTGATGCAAAAAATGGACGGCTACCAAATGACCATCGTCAATCTGCCTATGAATTTGGTCTACGGTGTGGTGCTGCTGGCCTTTGTGCTGATGACCTGGCGTGCGGTGTGGATCATGCGCAAACATATACGCCAGGGTTTCAGTGTGCTGGAACGTCCCGAGAACAATTGAACGCCCCATGTTAAAAATCATCTTTTTGTTTTTACTCAGTGGCGGCCTGCCTGTTGCCATGGCCATGGCCGCGGCCTCCTTGATTTACCTGTGGCTGGTGCCCGGCTCTCCGCCGTTCGTGGTGATTCACCGCATGGTCTCGGGCATTGACAGTTTTCCCTTGCTGGCAGTGCCCTTTTTTATTCTGGCGGGCAACCTGATGAACACCTCGGGTATCACGCACCGCATTTATGGTTATGCCTTGTCACTGGTCGGCTGGCTCAAAGGTGGCTTAGGGCATGTGAACGTGGTCGGCTCAGTGGTGTTTGCCGGCATGAGCGGCACCGCCATTGCTGATGCTGCGGGCTTGGGCACGATTGAAATCAAAGCCATGGTGGACCACGGTTACGAGCCCGAATTTGCTGTCGGTGTCACCGCAGCTTCAGCCACACTCGGCCCCATCATTCCACCGAGTTTGCCGTTTGTGATTTACGGCATGATGGCCAATGTGTCTGTGGGTTCCTTGTTTCTGGCTGGCATCGTGCCAGGCGGTGTCATGGCAGTGTTGATGATGTTGACCGTGGCCTATTTCGCGCACAAAAACGGTTGGGGCGGCGATGTCAAGTTTGAGTGGTCCAAGCTCATCAAAGCATTGACAGAAACACTGGTGGTTATAGGCTGGCCGCTGGCTATTTGGCTGTTGGTGACTGAACTCAACACGCCGCCACAGCTCACCGTTTTCATCGGTTTGATTGTTTTATTTGCTGCCGACAAACTGTTCAACTTTCAAGCGGTGCTGCCCATCATGACACCGGTGTTATTGATAGGCGGCATGACCACTGGTGTGTTCACACCCACCGAAGGCGCGATTGCCGCTTGCGTTTGGGCTTTGGTGCTGGGCTTTGCCTGGTACCGCACGCTCAACTTCAAACTGTTTGTGAAGATTTGTCTGGAAACCGTGGAGACCACGGCCACGGTGTTGTTCATTGTTGCGGCTGCCAGCATTTTTGGTTGGATGTTGACGGCCACCGGTGTGACCGCTGCTATTGGTCAATGGGTACTCGGTGTCACCGATCAGCCTTGGCAGTTTTTGTTGTTGGCCAATTTGCTGATGCTGTTCGTCGGCTGTTTTTTAGAGCCCACCGCTGCCATCACCATACTGGTTCCCATCTTGGTGCCCATTTGTCGACAGCTTGGTATTGACCCGGTGCACTTCGGTCTGGTCATGGTGCTGAATCTGATGATCGGCTTATTGCATCCGCCCATGGGCATGGTTTTGTTTGTGTTAGCACGCGTTGCCAACCTGAGCGTGGAGCGCACCACCATGGCCATCCTGCCTTGGCTGGTGCCGCTGCTGGGCAGTCTGCTGCTGATTACCTATGTTCCGGCCATCTCTTTGTGGCTTCCTCATTACATGTCTACCACCTGAGTTTTTTCACCATGTCTTTATTCATTCGCTTGCATCCTGACGACGATGTCGTCATCGCCCGCCAACAACTGATGAGCGGCACTTCTGTTGAAAACATTGCGGTGCGCGGCCTGATACCACCTGGTCATAAAGTGGCCACCCGCGCTATTGAAACCGGCCAAGCTGTGCGGCGCTACAACCAGATCATCGGTTTTGCCAGCCAGCCGATTGCGCCCGGCGAACACATACACACGCACAACCTGAACCTGGGCGACAACAAAGGCGATTTCGCGCGTGACTATGCGTTTTGCGCCGATGTCAAACCCGAACCAGTGGCACAACACGCCGAGTTCAAGGGCTATGTGCGTGTCGATGGTCGTGTGGCCACGCGCAACTACATTGGTATTTTGTCCAGCGTGAATTGCTCGGCCACTGTGGCGCGTGCCATTGCCGACCATTTTTCGCGCACCACCAACCCGTCTGCCTTGGCAGCCTTTCCGAATGTGGACGGCGTGGTGGCACTCACGCACGGTACGGGTTGCGGCATGGACACGCAAGGTCTGGGCATGCAAGTGCTGGAGCGCACCATGGCCGGTTACGCCACCCATCCGAACTTTGCTGGCGTGTTGGCTGTGGGCTTGGGCTGTGAAGCCAACCAACTGAAATCATGGTTGTCTCACAGCGGTTTGACCGAGGGCAGCACGTTGCAAACCTTCAATATCCAAGACAGCGGCGGCACCGCCAAGACCGTGGCCAAAGGCATTGCCTTGGTGCAAGCCATGCTGCCCGAGGTGAACAAGTCCACCCGCACCGCTTGCAGCGCGGCGCACCTGACCGTGGGTTTGCAATGCGGCGGCTCAGACGGTTACTCGGGCATCAGCGCCAACCCGGCTTTAGGTGCAGCGGTAGATTTACTGGTGGCGCACGGCGGCACAGCTATTCTGAGTGAAACACCAGAGATATACGGCGCGGAACATTTGCTAACGCGACGTGCGGTCACCCGCGCAGTCGGCGAAAAATTGGTGGAACGCATACGCTGGTGGGAACATTACACGGCCATGCATTCGGGTGAAATGAACAACAACCCGTCACCCGGCAACAAGGCGGGTGGCTTAACCACGATTCTTGAAAAATCTTTGGGTGCAGTGGCCAAGGGCGGCACCAGCAATTTACAAGCGGTGTACGAATACGCGGAAAAAGTGGACAAGCACGGCTTTGTGTACATGGACACGCCGGGCTACGACCCGGTGAGCGCCACGGGCCAAGTAGCGGGTGGTGCCAATCTGATTTGCTTCACCACGGGTCGCGGTTCAGCCTATGGTTGTGCGCCCTCGCCTTCGTTGAAGTTGGCGACGAACACGGCGCTGTGGGAGAGGCAGGCGGACGATATTGACATCAATTGCGGAGAAATTGTCGATGGCGGCGCGACGGTGCAGGCCATGGGGCGCGTTATCTTCGAGCGTATGTTGTCTTGTGCTTCGGGTGAGGCCAGCAAGAGTGAATTGCATGGCTACGGGCAAAATGAATTTGTGCCCTGGCAGTTAGGCGCGGTGATGTAGGCGCTTTGCCGACTGAGGGTTCTTTCACTCATTGTCTTTAAGTGAGGTACTCACGCCACGCCTTGTTGTCTCCTTGTTGTCTTTAAGTGAGGTACTCACGCCACGCCGGGACGGTCGCCGCTCACCGCCTTCGGCAACGTTCGCGTCGGCCCGCCCGCCATGTCGTTCGTCCACTCGATGTTTTCGCCGACAGCATTTCTGCTTTATCCACTAAACGCATTTCTGCAGCACGATAACTGATATAGCCACCAGGAATGCAATCTTTCTAAATCGGCTACATCACTTCAGGCCGACTCGGAGGGGGCGTTTTTTTCCAGCGAAAGCGCAGAAAAAAAGCGCACCGGATGGGTCGGCCAAGCGTGCCTTCAAACTGCAAGCGCAGAAATGCCAATACACCCGGATGGGTCGGCCAAGCGTGTCTTCAAACTTCAAGCACAGTAATTCGCTGGTCAGATAGAAGACAAAAAGAAAATCAACTCGTCCCGCTGCTTTTTGGTGAACGCCACGAATTTGTCGCGAGCTGCCTTGGCCTCACCGCCATGCCACACAATCGCTTCGAGCAGATTG
>CANNRV010000132.1 GCA_947508145.1 Comamonadaceae bacterium | reverse complement strand
CTCACAGAAGTTTTTATGGTCTTGCTGGTGCTTGTTCTTGGTGTGTATTTTGGAATCAAAAGCTACTTAACCACTTCAGACATCAAAAACCATTTGCTGAAATAGACAGCTTCATTTCAATGGCCTAAGTTTGCTGATTAACAAGCGGGTGCGTTAATCAACTCTTTGAGCGCTTCAGGTTTGAGTATGCGCAGGTTTTTTTGTTTCACTTCCAATACACCGTCATCGACCAGTTTGGTGAAAGTGCGGCTGACGGTTTCAATTTTCAAACCCAGGTAACTGCCGATTTCCTCGCGGGTCATGCGCAGCACCAGCTCAGAGCGGGAGAAACCGCGTGCATGCAAGCGAGTGGTTAGGTTGAGCAGAAATGCCGCCAGCCTTTCTTCGGCCCGCATGCTGCCCAGCATCATCATCACGCCGTGCTCACGCACGATTTCGCGGCTCATGATTTTGTGCACATGGTGTTGCAGCGCGTTGACTTCGCGTGAGAGTTCTTCGATTTTGTCAAACGGCATGACGCAGACTTCCGCATCTTCAAGTGCGACTGCATCGCAGGTGTGGTGGTCGCTGACGATGCCGTCGAGTCCCATGATTTCACCGGCCATTTGAAAACCGGTGACTTGCTCGCGACCGTCTTCCAGCGTCACACTGGTTTTGAAAAAACCGGTACGTATGGCGAACAGTGAATTGAAACCAGACCCGTTGTGATAAAGCGAATCACCGCGAATGACTTTGCGACGCGTGCCGACCAAGGCGTCAATCCGGTCCAGGTCTTGGGCGCTCAGGTCCACCGGCATGCACAGTTCGCGCAAATTGCAGTTGGAGCAGGCGACTTTGAATGTTTGCGGGTTCATGGAAGTCATAGAACCTCAGGGAAGTAAGCAAAAAAAACCATTGTTTGACTTAGCTCAAAGCTTTTGCCATTGATCACAGGCACATTATCAATGCTAAAGACGATCAATATGACCATTCCAACCGAGATTCTGCAAAAGTTTGATGTGCCCGGCCCCCGGTACACCTCGTACCCCACGGCTGACAGGTTCGTGGAAGCTTTTGGCGAGGCGCAGTATTTACAGGCTTTGCAAGAGCGTCAGTTGAGTCCACGCTCGGTGTCTTCTCCGCTTTCGTTGTATGTGCATGTGCCGTTTTGTGCATCTTTGTGTTACTACTGTGCTTGCAACAAAATCATCACCGGTAATTACCAAAAGGCCTTGGATTACCTGGGCGACCTCACCAAAGAAGTGGATTTGCTGCTCCCGCATCTGGGCGAAGCGCAAACCGTCTCTCAAGTGCATTTGGGCGGCGGCACGCCGACATTTTTCAAAGACCAGGAATTGCGCGTTTTGGTGCGCATGTTGCAAACCGCTTTTCACTGGCAGCCCGGCGGTGAATTTGCAATTGAGGTGGACCCGCGCACGGTGGATGAAGCCAGACTCGACACACTCTGGAGCCTGGGCTTTAACCGCTTGAGTTTGGGCGTGCAGGATTTTGAGCCGCAGGTGCAGCAGGCGGTGAACCGTGTACAGACCATAGATTCCATCGCCCGCTTAATGCAATCTGCCAAAAGCATAGGTTTTGGTTCCATCAATTTGGATTTGATTTACGGACTGCCGTTGCAAACGCAGGAAAGTTGGCAACGCACCTTGAACAGCGTGCTGGACTTGAAACCGGACAGATTGGCCATGTATGGTTATGCGCATCTGCCGGCCCGCTTCAAACCGCAAAGACATATTGCAATGGACAGCTTGCCAAGTGGCCAGGACAAAACAGCCATGTTGTCATCGGCTTTACAAACTTTGCAAGACGCGGGCTATGTGTATATCGGCATGGACCATTTCGCATTGCCCAACGACAGTTTGTCGGTGGCCAAACGCCAAGGTCGTTTGCACAGAAATTTTCAGGGCTACAGCACCCGACCGGATGGCGATTTGATCGGACTCGGCGTGTCTGCGATTGGCAGCATGGGCGCGAGTTATGTGCAAAACGCCAGAACCCTGGACGAGTACAGCGATGCCTTGCAACATGGTCGCTTGCCGGTGGTCAAAGGTTTGTCATTGACACGCGATGACCTGGCCAGACGCAGCATCATCATGGCCTTGATGTGTCAGGGCAGGGTGGAATTGGCCGATATCGAACAATCGCATTTGCTGGACTTCGCCACGTATTTTTCGCGTGAGTTAGTGCAGCTCGATGAGTTTGTGCAACAAGGCATGGTCAAGAGAGACGCGCAAGTGATAGAGGTCACGCCCACGGGTTGGTACCTGGTGCGCGCGATTGCCATGGTGTTTGACAAGTACGCACAGGCCGATGGTCAACGTGCGCATTTCTCCAAAATACTTTGATGCTTGGCTCTCTGCTGCTCAGCGCCTTGTTGATGGGCATAGCGGGTGGTCCGCACTGTCTGGCGATGTGCGGCTCGGCTTGCATGGGCATGTCGCGCTTACCGGGGCAATCCGCCATCCGCAATTTGTGGCTGTTTCAAACCGGGCGTTTAATTGGTTATGCCACTTTGGGTGCGGTCGCGGCAATGTCTGTGAACACCGTCGCTTGGTTGGCTGCTGAATCCCCGTTGCTGCACCCGGTGTGGAGCATGATGCATATCGCAGCGGTGTTGTGGGGGTTGTGGTTGATGTGGCATGCAGAGCAACCGCTGTGGCTGAGCAAAATTGCTCGCGCTATCTGGGGGTTTGTTTCTCGTCACGCTGCTCAGCCGGGCAGACATGCGTTCTCCACCTTGTGGCTGGGCATGGCTTGGGCATTGCTGCCTTGCGGTCTGCTGTATTCGGCTTTGTTGGTCGCGGCATTCACCGCAGGGCCTGTGCAAGGTGCATTGGTCATGGCCCTATTTGCCATCGGCGGTGGCTTGATGTTGACCGTGTTTCCTTGGTTGTGGTCGCGCATCATGCATTGGGGAAATTGGGGTCAGGTTCCCATTCATTCACGGGTGAATTGGAACCTAACCCCAAATACTGCGACCCCAAAAACTGCGCCCTCAAATACCGCCCCAATACCCATTAGCCAAAGTGTAGGCACACGAGTATCGGGTTTGTTGCTGGCGGCCACCGCAGGCTGGGGCTTGTGGACAGGTTTGACACATGCGACTTCGCCCTGGTGTCTGCCCGGTTGGGCTGTGTGACTGATTCATGTTTGTTTGATGCTTATCAATTGCTGTAAGACAGCTTGCTTCTAAGCTGTGCTTGTCGTTCTTCATCAAGGGATGAAGGGTCACATCAAGAAAGAAAACACCATGTACAAACGTATTTTGTTGGCGACAGACGGTTCACATCTTTCACACAAAGCAGAGCACAGCGCGATTGCCATGGCAGCGGCATTTCACGCTGAGTTGCTGGCAGTCAAAGTGATTCCACATTACATACAAACGTATTTCGAAGGCTCGTTTGCGGTAACCGATGTGGACAGCAAAAAGATTGAAGAGCAATGGGCGCAAACCGCACAAAAGGCACTGGACAAAGTGCAGACCCAGGCGGCAGCCATGGGTGTGAACGCCAGCACTTTGGTGATCAAGGCGGACGATATCGCCCAAGGTCTGGTGGATCAGGCAGAGCACTTCAAAGCCGAGCTGATAGTGATGGCCTCGCACGGGCGCAAAGGCATCAAGCGCTTGCTGCTGGGCAGCGAAACCATGGCGGTGTTAACGCACGTGAAAATACCTGTGCTGGTGTTGCGCTAAAGAACAGATTGAATTCATCCCCGGTACATGGATTCAATCATCTCCGCGTATTTTTTCTCAACAAATTTACGTTTGAGTTTCATGGTCGGCGTCAGCTCATCGTCTTCGGCGGTGAGCTGGGTGTCTAGCAATCTGAATTTCTTGATTTGCTCGACCCGTGCAAACTTGGTGTTCACCTTGTCGATCTCCGTTTGAATCAGCGCTTGAACATGCGCCGTGCGGGTGAGGCTGGCGTAATTGGAAAAAGGCACGTCATGGTCCTGGGCGTATTTCTCTACGTTTTCCAAGTCAATCATGATGATGACCGTCAAGTAGGGTCGTTTGTCGCCAATGACCACGGCATCAGTGACATAGGGTGAAAACTTCAATTCGTTTTCCCATTCGCTCGGCGTGATGTTTTTGCCACCCGCTGTGATGATGATGTCTTTCATGCGGTCGGTGATTTTGAAAAAACCGCGTGCATCCACACTGCCAACGTCGCCGGTATGCAACCAGCCGTCGGCGTCTACGGTCTCAGCGGTTTTCTCTGGTTGATTCAAGTAACCCAAGAACACATTCGGGCCGCGTACCAGCAGCTCTTGCGTCAGCGGATCAATTTTGACTTCATTGAACTTCGCTGCTTTGCCAATGGTGCCGGGCACCACGTGGTCAATCGGTGTCAAGGTGGCGACGGCGCAGCATTCGGTTTGGCCCCAGCCCTCGACCATGGGAATACCCAGTGACAAGTACCAGCGCACCAAGTCTGGCGAGATGGGTGCCGCGCCCGTCATCACAAACCGAGCCCGCTGAAGACCAAGTATTCGGCGCACATTGTTGATGGCAACCAGCCGTGCCAATTGAAAACCTAGTTGCAACCAAATGGGTACCGGTTGGCCTTGCAACACCCGGTCTGCCACCGCAGCGCCACAGGCCAGCGAGGCTTTGTACACAGACTGTTGAAACGCACCAGCTTCAGCGACAGCAATGGTGACGGTGGAATAAAACTTTTCCCAAACACGTGGCACGGCAAACAACATAGAGGGCGCAATCTCGCGCAGGTTTTCCACCACGGTGTCCGGGTTCTCCACAAAATTTATGACGGCACCGCCGTAAATACAAGAGTACATGCCCAGCACGCGTTCGGCGATATGGCACAGCGGTAAAAACAGCATGCGTTCATCGTTCTGCGATTTCGGGAAATAGTTGCACATGCCGGCAGTGGTGTACACAAGGCTGGCATGGCTGTGCATGGCGCCTTTGGGTTTGCCGGTGGTGCCCGAGGTGTAAATCAATATCGCCAAATCAGCCGCTTGGCGACTGGCTCGGCGTTCTTCGAACACCCCTGGATGCGACTTGTCATAGGCAAGACCTTGTTCCATCAACTGTTCCAGGCTGATGACCATGGGGTCGCTGAAACGCGTCAGTCCTTCGGTGTCCATCACCACAATCAGTGTGAGCAAAGGCAATTGCTCGCGCGCTAACAAGGCTTTGTCGAGTTGCTCTTCGTCTTCCACAAACAGAATACGGGTGCGCGAGTCTTCGCACAGGTACTGCACTTGAACCACTGAATCGGTGGGGTAGATGCCATTGCTCACACCGCCGGCCGTCAAGACCGCCAGATCGGCCAGTACCCATTCCAGCCGAGTGTTGGCCAATATGGAAGCGCAATCGCCTGCGGCAAACCCATGGGCTGCCAAGCCCATGGCGATGCGCCTCACCGCATCGCCGGTTTGTTGCCAAGTCCAGCCTTGCCATATGCCGAATTTTTTTTCGCGCATCATCAACTGAGAGTCGCGTGCCGTGACGCCATTCCAAAACAAGCCGGTCAAGGTGTCCTCCGGCGCATGAACGGCTGTTTGGGTTTTGTACCAGGAGCTATCCCATAAAACACTCATTTGTTATCTCCAGGTTTTTTTCTTTTTCCAACGACGTTCATCGCGGGCACCGGCTTCTTTCAGGCCCAGGTAAAACTCTTTGATGTCGTCTTTCTCGCGCAGGCGCTCGCAGGTGTCTTCCATCACGATGCGGCCCGACTCCAGCACAAAACCGTAGTCGGCCACGTG
>CANNRV010000131.1 GCA_947508145.1 Comamonadaceae bacterium | reverse complement strand
TGGTTGGTATTGCGCCTGTGCTTTTCAGACGAACCGTCTAGGCCACTGATATTGTCTTCAGCGTCCAAAATCTGATCTGCGGTGTTGAGCACCAAATCCTGGTCATTGTCCTGCCAAGCCAAAGCGTTTTCCCTGGAGAACACCATGAAAGCCCGCTTGCTCTGCATCACCACATCAGGTGTTGATGTGTAAGTGCTCAACTGAGCTTTCCAGTTTGTCTTGGTGGTTTTCCCCAGCACATAGTGCGGCGTTTTCAAAAAGCCTTGCTGAAAATCAATGGTCAGCGGATGCAAGTTGTTAGGGTCTGGTTTGCCATACACCGTGTACTGGATGTAGACCAAGCCGCCGAAATTACCGACTACAAATACATTGTTGCCCGCTTTCAATGTGTAGGGTGTCGGGTCTCTGCCACCATTGTTGTATCTGGAAAAAGTACCCACCAGCAATCGCAATTGATTATTGGCAGCAGCCGTGCCACTCACGTTGACTGTCAGCACTGCCCCTGGTGGCGCATACAAACCTGTCACCTGGAAATCAGGTGTTGGGGTATTGAGTAAGCGGTTTGATTCATACGCTGCGCTGGCCAGTTCATTGAATTGCAAAGTCAGCGGCTGACCTGCGCCCCACTGTTCCAATTGCTTATTTTGTTGATAGTCACTCCAACCGTTGCTGTTGCCTTGTGCGGATTTCAGGAATTTGTCATCGTCCAGACCCGCTCCCCCCTTACTCACCACGCGGGCAATCAAGACGCCTGCCTCCATATAGCCCTCGACCCGAACAGTCAGGCCTGAAGTCTTTAATTCATTCGGGGTAATGCCCATGAAAGTGGTTTTGTCATTCCACAGAACCTGCTGCAACACAGGTTTACTGCCTGCGGCTACACCCTCTTTTGTCACCACAAATTGGTTCGCATTGGCATCAACATTGTTTACCGTGCCGAAGAGCGTGCGCATTGCCAACGCGGGCATGGACGTGCACTCCATGCGGGTAGCAAGCACCACCGGTGTATTGGTTTGTTGGATGGCGAATATTTGCACTGGCACGTCATCGGCAAGTGTGATGTCAGGGCACGCCTTATTCATATTGATAAGGCCCGCATCTACCGGTATACCTCGCACGACAAAATGGGTGTTGTCCACGAATTGGCTGATGGGGCCTATCAATTTGACCTTGGCCAAATCGCTTGAATTGCTTTGCTGGCGAACCAGAATGGCAGAGGCTTGAATCACGCCCTCAGCGTTAACTGATCCACTGACAGACACATACGCACTGTTGCTGATCGCTGCGGCACTGGGAGTGATTTTAGTGTTGTCGGTAAACACCACTTTCATCCCCTGCAATTCAAAAGTTTTGCTGGCAGTTTCATACGTGCTTAACTGTCCGCTTATCTGTATGACATTGTCTTGGCTTGCAGCGTCTTGCAGCCTGTTTATTTTCAAATACTCGGCAGTCAGGGTATTGCCGATGAGTGATGACGCCGGGCCAAACGCCGTGACCATCATGCCGTTGCTTAAATTGGTACCCAATGGCCTTGCTTTGGCGTTGGCATATGCAATGGTCAATTCATTGAGCTTGAATGTTTTGGCACTTGTATTGATGTCAGCGATTTTTCCACTGACTTTGAGGCTTGTCAGCGCAGCCATTTTTTGAATGCGGGTGGCCGTGACTTTGTAGGCCTTGGACACGTTGTCATACACAAGGCTGCCGTGTATTTGCGTCAAATCTTTGAGAGCTAAGTCAGCAATGCTGTTGTAACCACCGGCCCATATGGTCAACGGCCCCTTGGAAATATCGCTGTTGACGCTGACCATTTGACCGGCTACTTTGAGGGTGAGATCTGTTGTACTCACCGCACTGATCACGCCAATAAGCGTGGCATCTACAGTGACTTTATCGGCTGTGCCTTTGCCATCATGGTCGACTTTGATGCGTTGGCCCAATTGCAACACGGTGTTGCTGTAAGTGCCGTCGGCATTTTCTGTGACCACAGATGCTTTGGCATCTTCGATTTCATTGTCATCGACTACGACAGAACCGAATCCGGAGACCACGCCATTGGTCACGACCGAAGCTTGGGTTGAAGGATGATTGGAAGAACCTCCACCTCCACCACAAGCTTGCAAGAGCGATAACAAGACCAGAAAAATAACACTGGACACTTTAAGACATGTGTGCATCTTCTTCACCTTCGGCGATTCCAACAGATTAGGTACTAATCTACTCTTTTATTCAAGCCTATGGTGACTAAATGAAGTTTAAATTTTTAAAATGCGTATTTTTTAAATTTAATACAGAGATAAATTTACTGTTTCAAATATAAATATTCAAAGCACTATTCTGAAAAAAAGACGGCATTCGGGCGATGCAAGCCCTGTTACAGGCGCAAAACATAGAAACCTCAGATGGAATCACCGAGGTTTGTGGTGCTCAGAATTGTCGTTTGATGGCCTGCGCCAACACATCTGCCATTTGCTCAATCTGCGGCTTCTCCACCACATAGGCCGGGGCCAGCACCAGATTGTCACCGGCGCTACGCACCAGCACCCCGTGTTTTAAACAGTCCTGGAACACCGCGTAACCGCGCGCACCCACGCCTTTGTCGGAGGGACTGAGTTCAACGGCAGCAGCCAGTCCCAGCGAGCGTATGCCGATCACATTCGGCAGGCCTTTGGCAGCCGCATGCACCGCATTGCCCAAGTGCGGAGCCATGCTGGCAGCGCGTTCAAACAATTGTTCTTCGGCCAACAACTTCATGGTGGCCACGGCCGCCGCACAGGCCACCGGGTGACCCGAGTAGGTATAGCCGTGGGAAAACTCAATCACGTGCGCAGACGTAGGCACCGACATGATGGCCTCGTAAATGCCATCGCGACACACCACGCCGCCCATGGGCACCACACCATTGGTGACGCATTTGGCAAAGTTCAGCATATCCGGCACAACACCGAAATAGTCGGCGGCAAACGGCGCGCCCATGCGGCCAAAGCCGGTGATGACCTCATCAAAAATCAGCAGGATGCCGTGCTTGTCGCAGATCTCGCGCAGTCTTTGCAAATAGCCTTTAGGCGGTACGTACCAACCGGCGCTGCCTGCTACCGGCTCAACAATGATGGCCGCCACATTGCTGGGGTCATGCAAAGGCAGGATGCGTTGTTCCAATTCGAGCAACCAGTCCTCGGCGAACACCGGTTGTTCTCCGTTGATGTACGCATGGTTGACCGGGTCATGGATGAAGCGCATGTGGTCCACATGCGGCAACATGGACGGGCCGAACATTTTGCGGTTTCCGCCTATGCCGCCCACGCTCATACCGCCAAAGCCCACACCGTGGTAGCCGCGCTCGCGCCCGATGAACACACTGCGCTGGCCTTGCCCGCGTGCGCGGTGGTAAGCCAAAGCGATTTTCAAAGAGGTGTCAGCCGCTTCCGAACCCGAGGTGCAGAAAAACACTTTGTTCAGATCGCCGGGCGCGATTTGCGCCAGCATGTGCGCGGCTTCAAACGCGCGGTCATTGCCGAATTGAAATGCAGTGGAGTAATCCAGCGTTTGCAACTGCTGGTAAATCGCATCGTTGATTTCACGCCGGTTGTGTCCTGCCCCGACACACCACAGGCTGGAGACCCCGTCCAAGACTTGGCGGCCATCGGCTGTGGTGAAGTACATGCCCTTGGCTTGGGTGAACACACGCGGTGACTGGTGAAAGTCTTTGTTCGGGGTGAACGGCAACCATAGGTTGTCCAAGTGAATGTCTGCGGCTCCCATGGGCGATGTCTCCTTGAAGTTGGCATGCCCCGGGCCGTTGCGACAGGGCTTCAAGGCATTCTAGGCCGCATCACGTCGGGCAACTCCAAAGACACGGTATCCATTGATGTGACCAGGCCCAGCGAGTAAGCATCCTGGCGCGGATACTCGGTGCAACGCCAACGCGGCGTGCTTGAGGTCGGGCACAGCAGGGTAATGCGGTCGCGCGGCTGGTTGCGGCTGATCTCACGTATCAACATAAAACCGGAGGCATCTTTCAACTCAAACAATGCCACGCGCAATAAATCCGCATCGTATTTGTCACCCATTCGCTCTTTGTAAAACGCCATCATGTCGGCGGCATACGCAGGCAGCAATTCACCCGTCAAAGGCATGCTGGGCCCGTGTATGCCAATCACTGTCAAACGCGGTTCGTAACCGGTGGCGTACTGGCGCTGCTGACCGGCCATGAAGATGAGTGAGCAGGCCGACAAACACGGTCCCGATACCAGCGTTGTCACCGGATGCGCGGTCAACCAGCGTGCGATTTTCATGCTCGCAAACAAATGGCCGCCGCGTGAATTCACCAGTATCAAACGTTTGACCGGCGCAGACTCCAATTCAGCCTGCAACCTCACATCGTCATTGACCACAATGTCGCCGCTGATGAACACGTCTGTATCGACGCGGTGAATTTGAATGGCGTGGGCTGATTGCGCGAGCACCATGATCAACAAGACGACACAGCTTGCGATGAACAGATGGTGCCGTGACACATAAGTGCTGTACACATGGCGAACCAACACTGAAATAATCTGGCGAACCACTGCAAGCAGATGAATACCTTGGCGTGCATATAAAGCGATAAACATGAAGACCTCCAAACATTGACTGATGGGTCTTCATGGGCAAAAGCAATGCCATGTGATGTGGTCTTACTTTCGAATGCATTCGCTGTGTTTGCGCTTTAAAAAGCACACCTTGGCTTTCACGCTTTTTTTGATTTTTCCGACAGTTTTTCAACTAGCGGAACTGAGTTGCTGTGAGTTTCTTGACACTTGCATCTGCTGGCGCAATTAACGTTTCGGCGCAGCTGAATGCCTAGTTATTACTTGCCCGTTCAATGAAGTGACATGACATGTGAATGGCTTGCTGGGGGCAAGCGGGGCTTAAGCGCAAGGCAGGGCCGTATCCGGTTTACAGTAGCGGCATGAACGCTATTTCCATCCCTGAATTGCAAAGCCTGCACAACGATGCCAACGCACAGGCTTCACGCAGCGCACAAGTCGTCCACGCATTGCGCCAAGTGCTGCCTGCACACGCTGTTTTGTCATCGTCTGAAAACACCACGCCTTATGAATGCGACGGCTTGACCGCCTACCGCCAACGCCCGTTGTGTGTCGCGCTGCCAGAAACTTATGAGCAAGTACAAGCCGTGCTGCGCACCTGCCATGCACTGTCAGTGCCGGTGGTCGCACGCGGTGCTGGCACCGGCTTATCCGGTGGTGCCATGCCTCATGCGCAAGGTGTCACCTTGTCGCTGGCCAAGTTCAACCGCATTTTGAAAATGGATGCACACAGCAGAACTGCTGTGGTGCAAAGCGGCGTGCGCAACCTGGCCATCAGCGAGGCCGCAGCGCCCTTGGGTCTGTATTACGCGCCGGACCCATCCAGCCAAATCGCATGCAGCATTGGCGGCAACGTGGCAGAAAACTCCGGCGGCGTGCATTGTTTGAAATATGGTTTGACCTTGCACAACGTGATGAAGGTCAAAGGCTTAACGATTGAAGGCGAATGGATTGAATTCGGCGGCGATGCATTGGACGCACCCGGCTTGGATTTGCTGCCGCTGGTGGTTGGCTCTGAAGGCATGCTGGCCATCACACTCGAAGTGACCGTCAAGCTCACGCCCAAACCGCAACTCGCGCGTTGCATCATGGCCAGCTTTGACGATTTGCGCAAAGCCGGTGACGCAGTGGCTGCGGTGATTGCAGCTGGCATCATTCCAGCGGGTTTGGA
>CANNRV010000130.1 GCA_947508145.1 Comamonadaceae bacterium | reverse complement strand
TTGTCTGTGCCTGACAATCAACAGCAATCTTTTAACCCGCGTTTGGCCATTCTGTCAGCGCGACACGAAACACAATACTCACGCCTCTTCAGATCATGAGCACACCTCTTCACCACATTCCCCATCGCAGCAAAAAACTCCCGCCCTTGCGTGTCGGCATAGGCGGCCCGGTGGGGTCGGGCAAAACCACTTTGCTGGAAATGCTGTGCAAGGCCATGCGCGACAACCACGACTTGATCGCCATCACCAACGACATCTACACCAAAGAAGACCAGCGCTTGTTGACCGTCAGCGGTGCTTTACCTGCCGAGCGCATCATGGGCGTGGAAACCGGTGGCTGCCCGCACACTGCGATTCGCGAAGACGCGTCCATCAATTTGGAGGCCATAGACCGCATGCTGGAGAAATTTCCGAATGCAGATGTGGTGTTCATTGAAAGCGGCGGTGACAACCTGGCTGCCACCTTCAGCCCGGAATTGAGTGACCTCACGATTTACGTGATCGATGTCGCAGCCGGCGAAAAAATCCCGCGCAAAGGCGGACCCGGCATCACCAAAAGCGATTTGTTCATCATCAACAAAACCGATTTGGCGCCACACGTCGGTGCCAATCTGGACGTGATGAAGTCGGACACCGAGCGCATGCGAAGCGGCCCGCAAGGCCTCAAGCCCTTTGTCATGACCAACCTCAAAACCTTGAGCGGCCTGGACGCTGTGGTCAAGTTCATTGAAACCAAAGGCATGCTGAACGCATGACACACACCATGAAAAAACTCTTCGCCTTGTTGTGCTTGACCGTTGGTTTGACTGCACATGCAGATGCCCCTGTGTACGGCGCTGAACTGCAAGGTTTTGACTACCCGGCGCCCGTGGCCAACTTTGCTTTCACGGCACAAAACCAGTCCCTGCGCATGGCCTATCTGGATTACCAGCCAACGCAAGCCAATGGACACGCCGTGGTGTTGCTGCACGGCAAAAACTTTTGCGCCGCCACTGGGCATGAGACCGCGCAGATGTTGCAACAAGCCGGATTCAGAGTCGTTGTGCCTGACCAGATCGGCTTTTGCAAATCCGCCAAACCAGATAACTACAGCTACAGTTTTGCAGGCCTGGCAGACAACACACATGCGCTGCTCAAGTCATTGAAGATTGACAAGGTCACGGTGATCGGCCATTCCATGGGCGGCATGCTGGCCACGCGTTATGCGTTGATGTATCCCAAAGAAGTGACACAACTGGTGATGGTCAACCCGCTGGGTCTGGAAGACTGGAAGGCCATGGGCGTGCCAGCACTGAGCGTTGACCAATGGTACGAACGTGAGCTTGGTTTTACCGATGAGCGTTTGCGCAACTACGAGCGCAGCAACTATTACGCCGGTGAATGGAAAGACGAGTACGAACCTTGGGTGCAGATGATTGCAGGCATGTTTCGCGGGCCGGGCAAGCAAACCGTCGCCCGGCATTCAGCATTGACCTATGAAATGATTTTTGAGCAACCGGTGTTGCACGAATTCGCTCAACTCAAAGTGCCTACCTTGCTGTTGATTGGCGTGAAAGACAGCACTACATTGGGCAAAGACTTGGTGCAAGAACCGCTGAAATCGCAGTTAGGCAATTACAGGGCGATGGCATTGCGTGCGGTCAAAACCATTCCGGGTGCGCGGCTGGTGCTGTTCCCCGATCTGGGCCATGCACCGCAAACCCAAAACTTTGACCGGTTTAAAACCGCCTTGGTCAACAGCCTGGTGGCTTTGGACAAAGACTGAATCAGCGCACTGCCCAGCCGCCGCTGACAGGAAACACCTGTCCAACAAAACAATCCGCGTTTGATGAGCACAGGTAGGCCGCGAATTCCGCGTCTTCCTGCGCTTTGACCAAGCGACCTAGGGGCACCTCGCGTTTCATGCGCTCGATAAAACGCGGGTTGGCTTTCACCTCTGGTGGGAAATACGTGGGGTTGTCGACAAAGTTTTGTGCAATCGCATTGACCTGGATATTCAGCGGCGCCAACTCCACACCAATGGCTTGCACATAGGCCAACTGTGCACCGCGTGCCGCGCTGTAACTGGAGGCGCGTTTCATGCCGCGCAAAGCACTGGCACTGCCCATGACCAAAATTTTTCCGTGGCCCCGCGCTTGCATTTGCGGCAACACCGCTTTCACCAATCTGGGCAAGGGATGCACCATGGTGTCAAACACCGCCTGCCATTCGTCTTCTGAGACTTCGCCAGCAGGGGTAGAAGGCGCAGGCATGGCCAGGTTCACCAGCAATACATCGATATGTCCGTGACGCGCCACCAGGTGTTGCGCCGCGTCTGTGCTGCGCATGTCTTGCGTGTCGGCCAGCACCTGTGCACCATGCGCGGCCAAGGTTTGGCACAAGGCCGGGCCCATGAACACATCGGCCTGGGTGACCAGAACACGCAAGCCTTGCAGCATGCGGCTCATTCGGGCAAACCGTCCTCTTCGTCTTCGATCAGCGCTGCGTCATCAGCTACCGGTCTGGGTGTGCGCTTACCGTGCGTGGTGATGATTTCCACATACACCTGCGTGGCCTGTTCTTTGGCCGCCTTGTCTATGGAAGAAATGACCTCAGACAAATGCAGGGTTTGCGCTTCATCGGCGGTCAAACCGAATTTGCAACTGAAGTCCCAGAAATCCACACCTTCGGGCAAAGGCCTGCGACGTTCGCGTTTCAAATACTTGCGCACATCGTGTTTAACAGCATCTAACACCCGGTCAGGGTGACGCCCTTCGGCTTGTAATGGGTAAGTTTTTCTCATGCGTCTGATTATGCGGCCTCGCTCGCTGGGGTCTTGTCTGATGCATGGGCGAACTTATTGGAGAAGTTGATAATCGCCGCATCGCATTACTTTTTGTCAGCCCATGTCCGCAGTCATTGCTATTTGTATCGGAGCCTGCATCGGCGCATTGGCGCGCTGGCAACTCAGCCTGCATTTCAACCCCAACAGTTGGTTGCCCTGGGGCACCTTGTATGCCAATCTGATAGGTGGTTACCTGATTGGTGTGTGCGTGGCGGTGTTTCAGTACATGCCCGAACTCGACCCGCTGTGGCGCTTGCTGCTGGTCACCGGTTTTTTGGGAGCGCTGACCACGTTTTCATCGTTCAGCAGCGAAGTCGTGCAAATGATGCTCGGTGCGCGTTACGGCTTGGCAGCGTTGACCGCTGGCTTGCATTTGATCGGCTCGCTGGTATTCACACTGGCTGGCATCAAAACCGTGGAATGGCTATGGGCGCGGTAAGCCGGTTGTCAGCGCTGTACAGGACATTGCGGGCTACATGAACCCTCCCAGCCTCAGCCCCAACCGCCTGCACCAAATCGAACAAGCCCGCCATGACGTGCTGAGCGAAGGCGCGTTGTCCACACCGTGGGTGCCGGACTGGGTCAGCCAAAGCTGGCAACGCTGCCTGCAACAAGGCTTGCAACCGCAGTTTGAAGTGGGCTTTGACCCTCTGTCGCAAGCGCAAATCAACCGTACTTTGGACCAGAACCACGAATTTGTCCAAGCCGCCCGACCTGAACTGGAGCGATTGGGACGCGCGATTGCGGGCACTTCGTTTTTCGCACTGATCACCGATGCTCATGGCGTGGTGGTGGATACCAGCGAAGGCATAGACCGGCAGGACAAACGCATTGATGCGATTGCCCGCGTCGGCGTAGACCTGAGTGAAAACGCGGTCGGCACCACAGCCATCAGCGCGGCGCTCGCCACACGCAAGCCTGTCTGGCTGCACCGTGGTGAACATTTCTTCAAAGACACTTCTGTCTACAGCTGCGCAGGAGCACCGCTTTGGAACGGCACAGGCGAATGCATAGGCATGCTGGATTTGACCGGCGTGATGAGCCAGGAACGCCCGGAACTGATGCATTTGGCAGAACTGTCTGCACGCAGCATCAGCAACGCGCTGCTGCTGCGCCAGCCTCACCATTTGTTGCTGCGGCTGAATTGGCCGGGCCGCTTGCTCGGCGACGACAACGACGGTCTGGTGCTGATGGACAGTGAAGGCAGTGTGCTCGGCGCCAATCTGCTGGCCCGCGACATGCTGAATCTGGCCAGACATGCACAGCCCCACGCCAATGATTTGTTCGCTATCCCCATGGGTCTGTTGTTTGATGCCGCTGCTGCCGGTGACACCATGGAAGTGCCTTTGTGGTCGGGTTTACACCTGCATGTTCAAGGATGTTTGCAGCATTCCTGCCACACTGCGTCACAACCGGCTACCACAGGCGCATTGCGACAAATCCAATCCGCCATGATCAACCAGGCCATCGCCCACGCCAAAGGCAATGTGGCTCAGGCCGCGAAAGCGCTGGGTATCAGCCGCGCCACGCTTTACCGGAAATTGGCCCGTAAGACCAGTCACTGAGGTGCTCTTCGCTTCAGAGTGCCGCGCATAGAATGCGCGCTTGCCTATTGTCTGGAGCCTGAGATGCAGGGATTACTGAAATTTTCAAATGCCGTTGACCGGTTTAACACCTGGATTAACAAATACGTCATCTGGTTAATTCTTGGCGCTACCCTGATCAGCGCCATCAACGCGCTGGTGAGAAAAATTTTCAACACCAGCTCCAATGCTTTCCTCGAGGTGCAATGGTATTTATTCGCTGCCTCTTTTTTACTGGCCTCTTGCTACACCTTATTGCAAAACGAACACGTGAAAATTGACGTGGTGTATTCGCGCTTCAATCGCCACACACAAAACAAAATCGATATCTTCGGTTTTGCA
This sequence comes from Comamonadaceae bacterium, assembly GCA_947508145.1. Classification (GTDB taxonomy): domain Bacteria; phylum Pseudomonadota; class Gammaproteobacteria; order Burkholderiales; family Burkholderiaceae_C; genus Limnohabitans. Next base: position 1,030 of record CANNRV010000130.1, on the reverse strand, counting down.
TTATTCATGTTGCCCCTGTGCACTGCCATCATGTGGTTTGGTGTGCCGTTCTTCTGGAAAGGTCTGATGACCAGTGAAATGTCTTCCAACGCAGGCGGGCTGATTCGCTGGCCGGTGTACGCCATGATCCCGCTGGGCTTTGGTTTGCTGTGGCTGCAAGGCGTGTCTGAACTGATCAAACGGATTGCGTTTCACCAAGGGCTGATTCCAGACCCCACCCTGAAAGAGGGTGAAAAATCCGCCGAAGAGGAGCTTGCCGAAGAAATTCGCAAGCTTGCTGAAGCCAAAGCCCAATCCTCCCAAGCCTGAGCCGGAAGCACACACCATGGAACTCTTTATTCAAAACCTGGCCCCCATCATGTTTTTGGGGCTGATCATTTTTCTGCTGATGGGTTTTCCTGTGGCTTTCAGCCTCGGTGCCTGCGGTTTGTTTTTCGGCTTTGTCGGTATTGAACTCGGCGTGTTGCCCGAGGCGCTGTTGCAAGCTTTGCCACTGCGCATCTTCGGCATCATGCAAAACGACACGCTGCTGGCGATTCCGTTTTTCACCCTGATGGGTTTGATTCTGGAACGCTCGGGCATGGCAGAAGACCTGCTCGACACCATCGGTCAGTTGTTTGGTCCGGTGCGCGGCGGTCTGGCGTTTGCCGTGATTTTTGTCGGCGCATTGCTGGCGGCCACCACCGGCGTGGTGGCGGCCTCAGTCATCTCCATGGGTTTGATTTCTTTGCCCATCATGCTGCGTTATGGCTATGACCGCCGGATCGCTTCCGGGGTGATCGCGGCATCCGGCACGCTGGCGCAAATCATCCCGCCTTCGCTGGTGCTGATTATTCTGGCTGACCAACTCGGACGCAGCGTGGGCGAAATGTACAAAGGCGCTTTCATCCCGGGTTTTGCTTTAACTGGTTTGTATGTGGCCTTCATCATTGGGGTGGCCATCTTCCGTCCGCAATGGGTGCCTGCACTGCCACTGTCAGCCCGCACCATCCGCGAGGACAACGGTAAGAACGGTTTGCTTTCATTGCTG
>CANNRV010000129.1 GCA_947508145.1 Comamonadaceae bacterium | reverse complement strand
TGCAAAAGGCATCAGCGGACCGATCATCGTGAACTCCTCGCGTGCGGTGCTGTACGCATCATCCGAAGCAAACTTCGAATCTGCGGCAAAAAACGCCGCAATATCGGCCAAAGCTATGTTGGCCAGCGCACATACTTTCATACTCTAAATAAGTAGAGTATTCGTTTTGCCAATATTGCTCCCACTTGTTTTTTTAACGACTATTTTCATTAAAAAGTAAATCAGATCAATGGGTTAATGCATGCTTTTTAAAACTGAGCTATGTTCAGGTATTAAAAAAAACGTGCCATGACCTCGAACCGTACTAAATTTTTCGCACTTCTTGAAACTATCCACCAAATTGAAAACGAACACCAGCATCTTTTGCCTGATTTAGATGCGCGTGTGTTGTTGATGCGCGTGGCCATGGCGAACGACAAAAGTCAGCCATTGAATGTGACCCAGGCCATGAGCTTGAAAAACATTGGTTCGCCTGCCATGCTGCATCGCAAAATCAATGACCTGTTAAATCACGGCCTGATTGAGCTGGTGTTTGAAGGCAGCAACCGCCGCACCAAGTACTTGTTACCGACCAAAAAGGCTTTGGACATGTTGGACACCATGGCGAACGCATCCGCCAAGGTCTACGGCGTGGCCAAAGCCTGAGTCAAGCCGACAGCAGCCGTTTCAAATAGCGTCCGGTGACGCTGTGCGCATCGGCAGCCACTTGCTCAGGCGTGCCGGTGGCCACCACCTGACCGCCGCCGCTGCCGCCGTTGGGGCCCATATCAATCACCCAATCAGCGGTTTTGATCACATCCAGGTTGTGCTCAATCACCACCATGGTGTTGCCCGCATCCACCAACTGGCGCAACACCTTGAGCAGCAAATCAATATCGGCAAAATGCAAGCCCGTGGTCGGTTCATCCAAGATGTAAAGCGTTCTGCCGGTGTCGCGTTTGCTGAGTTCCAGCGCCAACTTCACCCGCTGCGCTTCGCCGCCTGACAAGGTGGTGGCCGCCTGACCTAAACGTATATAACCCAGTCCCACCTCCATCAAGGTGCTGAGCTTGCGTGCCAGTGTGGGCACGGCTTTGAAAAACGCCAGCGCGTCTTCTACCGTCATATTCAATATCTGCGCGATGTTTTTACCCTTGTATTGCACGTCCAGGGTTTCGCGGTTGTAACGCTGGCCCTGGCAGACATCGCAAGGCACGTACACATCGGGCAAAAAATGCATTTCCACTTTGACCATGCCGTCGCCCTGACACGCGCTGCATCGCCCGCCGTCCACGTTGAACGAGAAGCGCCCCGGGCCATAGCCACGCTCACGCGCCATGGTCACCTCGGCCATCAACTCGCGCAGCGGCGTGAACAAGCCGGTATAGGTGGCCGGGTTGGAGCGCGGCGTGCGGCCAATCGGCGACTGGTCCACATTGATGACTTTGTCAAAGTGGTAGAGGCCCAGAATATCGTCATGCGGCGCAGGCTCTTCGTGCGCACGGTGAATTTGTCTGGCGACAGCGGCGTACAAGGTGTCGTTCACCAGCGTGGATTTGCCCGAACCGGACACGCCGGTGACGCAGGTGAACAAACCGACCGGGAATTCCACCGTGACGTTTTGCAGGTTGTGGCCGCGTGCGCCCACCACTGTCAAGGCTTGCTTGGCCACACTGCGCCCGCTGACCGCCACGGGACTGCCGAACACATTGGTGGCCGGGGCCTGAACCACGACCGCCGGTTGTTGCAACAACCAGTCGCGGCGTTTTTCTGGCACGGCAATCGATAAAGCGCCGCTCATGTAGCGCCCGGTGAGCGACTGCGGGTTGGCCTGAATCTCAGCCGGTGTGCCCTGCGCCATCACGCGTCCGCCATGCACGCCCGCACCCGGCCCCATGTCTATGCAATGGTCGGCGGCGCGGATCATGTCTTCGTCATGCTCAACCACGATGACGCTGTTGCCGATGTCGCGCAAATGTTTCAGCGTATCGATCAAGCGGTCGTTGTCGCGCTGGTGCAAACCGATGCTGGGCTCGTCCAGCACATACATCACACCCGTGAGGCCGGAGCCGATTTGCGACGCCAGGCGGATGCGCTGTGCCTCACCGCCAGACAAGGTGTCGGCGCTGCGTGACAGGCTGAGGTAGGTCAGGCCCACATCGTTCAAAAACTTCAAGCGGTTGGCGATTTCTTTCACCACTTTGTCAGCGATGTCGGCCTTGTTGCCTTCGAGTTGCAGGTTTTGAAAATACGACTGGCATTCAGACAAGGTGATGTGGCTGACATCGTGCAAAGTACGCGCCATTTCGCCGGTGCCCAGGCGCACATGCCGCGCTTCAGCCCGCAGCCGCGTGCCCTCGCAAGCCAGGCAAGGCCGGTGGCCCCGGTAACGCGACAGCTCTTCGCGCACCAGTGACGAATCGGTCTCGCGAAAGCGGCGGCTCATATTGTTCACAATGCCCTCAAACGGGTGCGACTTGCTGGTTTTGCGCCCGGCCTTGGCTCCCGACTCCAGCACATAACTGAACTTGATCTCTTCTTCGCCCGAGCCGAACAACAACACCTGTCTGACGTTCTCAGGCAATTGTTCAAACGGTGCGTCTAAGTCGAAGCCATAGTGTTTGGCCAGGCTCTCCAGCATGGCGAAGTAATAGGCGTTGCGCTTGTCCCAGCCTTTGATCGCGCCGCTGGCCAGGCTGATGTCGGGGAAGGCGACGATACGCGCCGGGTCGAAAAAACTTTGCTCGCCCAGGCCTTCGCAGTCCGGACACGCACCCATGGGCGAATTGAATGAAAACAAGCGCGGCTCTAGTTCGCCAATAGCGAAATTGCAATGCGGGCAAGCGAATTTGGCGTTGAACGCATGCTCGATGCCGGTGTCCAGGTCCAACACCAAGGCGCGTCCGTCGGCCAGGCGCAGCGCGGTTTCCATGCTCTCGGCGATGCGTTGCTGCATGTCGGGGCGCACTTTCAGCCTATCCACCACCACGTCGATATCGTGCTTTTCTTTTTTGGCGAGAGCAGGCACATCGGCCAACTCGACCACCTGGCCGTCGACGCGAAATCGCACAAAACCCTGGGCCTGCATTTGCGCAAACACCTCGGTGAATTCGCCTTTGCGTTCACGCGCCACCGGGGCCATCAGCAAAATCCGGGTCTCCGCCGGCATGGCCAGCACCGCATCCACCATTTGCGACACGCTGGAGGCCTGCAAGGGCACGCCATGCGTCGGGCAATGCGGCGTGCCCGCGCGGGCAAACAGCAAACGCAAATAGTCATGGATTTCGGTCACAGTTCCCACGGTGGAGCGCGGGTTGTGGCTGGTGGCTTTTTGCTCGATGGCAATCGCCGGTGACAAACCTTCAATCAAGTCCACATCCGGCTTGTCCATGCGCTGCAAAAACTGACGCGCATAGGCCGACAGACTTTCCACATAACGCCGCTGGCCTTCGGCATACAAAGTATCAAACGCCAGACTGGATTTGCCCGAACCGGACAAACCGGTGATCACCACCAATTGGTTGCGCGGAATATCGAGGTCTATGTTTTTCAGGTTGTGGGTGCGGGCACCGCGCAGGCTGATCTGGCCGAACGCACCGCGTCCGTTGACATGGTTAAGCAGGTAATTGGCGTCTGTGGGGGAATTCACGTTGGTCTATTTGTCGCGGGCAACCTGCCATCATAGTGAATCATGGTGATGCAAGCGGCTTAGTCGCTGCGTGTGGCTCAAGCACGCGGCAAAGTCTCAGTGTTTACGATTGATAATGCCCCCATGGGTTCCGACACTTTAGACCGCCAGCTGCAACGCTTGGCCTCGCCGCTGGCGGTGCTGCTTTGCATTTTCTTGCTGACCAGTACCGCGCTGACCAATATTTGCATGCTGCTGTTGGTGTGTCTGTCTGTCTGGGCTTGGACCCGGTTTCAGTGGCCGGCAGGGGAATGGACGTTGGTCAAACCGCTGTTTGTGTTGATCGGCTTGTTTTGCGCCTGGGACCTGATCGCCAATCTGCTGGGCGGCAACAGCCTCACCGAATCGCTGCGGGCCTTTAACCATGTGCGCAAATTCTTTTTTGTCGTGTTGCTGTGGCCTGTGTTTGCGATTCCCCAAGTGTCGCGTCACGCGCTGTTGTCGTTGGGCGCTACCGTGTGTGTACTGAGTGCTGCCAACCTGGTGTGGACGCTGGCTTTGCAGCACGACGATTTGATGACTTCGTTCATGCCGAATTTGCACGGCCAGATTCTGGTCGGCACGGTGTTGATGCTGATCCATGCCGCGATATACCAAACGCGTTGGCGCTTGCCTTTGTCCTTTGTTGCACTGCTGCTACTGGCATCTTTGTTTTTTGGCTCCATTCGCCGCACCGGCTATGTGCTCTTGGCCGTCGGCAGTCTGTTGTTGTTGGTGCTGGCCTGGTATCGCCAATCCGGCAAGCAACGCTGGATCTACCTGTTGACCAGCATGGGCGCTTTGCTTGGCCTGTTTCTGCTGGCCGGCTTGTCACCCAAAGTGCAGGCGCGCGTGGCTTTGTTTTTCACCGAGTACCAGCAGTTTTTCCAAATGAGCACGGTGGAGCGAAGCCAGTTGGAGACATCGGTAGGTTTGCGCTTGCAATACTTTGTGTCGTCCTGGGCCATCGTGCAAGACCACTTCTGGCTGGGCGTGGGTTCGCTGAATTTCAAACCGCTGTTTTGGGAAGTCAACCACGCCATGGGGGCCACCAACCCGGTGATATTCGCGCCGAATCCGCACAACGAGTATTTGTACATGTGGTGCACCAAAGGCCTGGTCGGCTTGCTGCTGTACCTGGGCATATTTGTACAAGCCTGCCGCATCGCAACCAAACGCAGGGAAGACTGGCAACGCCACGGTCTGTGGTTGTTTGTGAGTTTGTTTCTCACCAGTATTTTGTTTAACTCGATGAGCATTGACATGGTGGAAGGCCATTTCATGATGCTGGTGCTGCTGGTGTTTTTAGCGCCCGCACGCATCTGGTCGGCTGACCAAGACAAAGGGAGTGCTGCAGTTTGCTGAGCATCATTGTTGCCGTCCACAACCAACTGGCCATGAACCGATTGTTCTGGCGGCATCTGCTTGCCAACACCGAAGGCGAGTGGGAGTTGATCCTGATCGACAACGGCAGCAGCGACGGCAGCGCGGAATTTTTTGAAGCACAAGGCGTGACGGTGCTGCGCAACGGCGGCAACTACTCTTACCCGTATTGCCAGAACCGGGGCATAGCAGCCGCCAAAGGCGAATGGCTGGCATTTCTGAACAACGATGTGATTGTTCCCGCCGCATGGAACACGCGATTGCAAGCCGCTATGCAACACCACGGCATGGATGTGATGACCTCCTGCGGCATAGAAAATGTGGAGACCACTGCCGCCACCAAAAAACTGCGCCGTCGCTGGCGCTGGATCAAAAACCTGGTGTTGCTGCTGGGCGGACGCAGCGAAAGCTCGCTGGCTTTGATGCACCGACTGATGTACCCGCGCTGGCAGCATTTCACCGAGCAACGCAGCCGCGACTTTGGCTTGCAACGCAAACCCGGTTTTGTCGGCAACACGGTCATGATGACGCGCCACGCCCTGGACCTGATCGGGGTCTGGGACGAGCGCATACAAGCCGCCGATTTCGATTTGTACATGCGGGTGCAGCAACGCCATCTGTCGCACGGCGACATACAACCGGTGCACATCGCGCTGGATGTGTTTGTGCACCACTACATCCGTTTGACCGAAGGGGTCAGCTACCCGCCGTTTGTCGACCGCGAGCGGCTGATTCGGCTGCAAGACAAATGGACCGAGGCCGAG
>CANNRV010000128.1 GCA_947508145.1 Comamonadaceae bacterium | reverse complement strand
TTGACACCGCGCGCTCGCATTGTGGCCACGGCCTTGTCCGGGGCCGACCCGACCATCATGCTGACCGGACCTATGCCTGCGGCTCGCAAAGCCTTGGCCAAAGCCGGATTGACAGTAGACGACATTGATTTGTTTGAAGTGAACGAGGCGTTTGCCGCCGTGCCCATGCGTTTCATGGCTGAAATGCATGTGCCGCATGAGAAAGTGAATGTGAATGGCGGCTCGATTGCATTGGGTCACCCGCTGGGTGCCACCGGTGCCATGCTGCTGGGCACGCTGCTCGACGAGCTTGAGCGACGACAACTCAAACGCGGCTTGATCACTTTGTGTGTCGGCGGCGGCATGGGCATTGCCACCATCATTGAACGGGTATGAGCATGACATTTACCAATTTGCATTACCAACTCGCGCAAGACGGCATCGCCACCGTGTGTTTTGACGAGCCCGGCTCGCCGGTCAACACCATGAAACCCGAGTGGTACGCCGACATGGTGGCTTTGGCTGACCGGCTGCATGCGGATAACGATAAGCTCAAAGGCGTGATATTCACATCAGCCAAGTCCACGTTTTTTGCCGGTGCCGATTTGAAATCTGTGATGTCGCTGCAAGCCTCTGATGCGCCTGTTGTGTTCGAGAACATGGAGCGTTTAAAGCAGGCGTTCAGACGGATTGAAACCTTGGGCAAGCCGGTGGTGGCGCTGTTGGAAGGCTCGGCACTGGGCGGTGGTTGGGAATTGGCTTTGGTGGCGCATGCGCGTTTTGCGTTGAATAAAACAAGCATCATGTTGGGCCTGCCTGAGGTGACGCTGGGCTTGATACCCGGCGCCACCGGCATCACCAAAATGACACGCTTGCTGGGACTGATGGCGGCTCAGCCCTATTTGATGGAAGGCAAGCTGTTCGCGCCGCGCAAAGCCATGGAGTTGGGTTTGGTTGAAGGCGTGGCTTTGACCACGGAGCAATTGCAGGCCATGGCACGCGAATATATTGCCGCGCATCCGCAGTCTGCCCAAGCCTGGGATGTGAAGGGCTACAAGATGCCCGGCGGCAATGTCAACAGCCCGGCGCTGGCCATGGGCTTGGCGGTGGCACCGGCGATGTTGTTTAACAAAGCCCATGGTTTGTATCCAGCCGCCCAAGCTATTTTGGAAGCCATGGTGGAAGGTGCGCAAGTTGATTACGACACGGCCACACGCATTGAGTCACGCAAACTGGTGCGCATCATGTCGGGGCAAACCACCAAGAACATGATCACCGCCTTCTTTTTCAACATGACGGCGATACGCTCGGGCAAATCCCGCCCCGGCAACAGCCCGGTGTGGAAACCCAAGCGCGTGGGCATATTGGGGGCTGGCATGATGGGCGCGGGCATTGCGTATGCCAATGCCACTCGCGGCATTGCCTGCGTGTTGAAAGATGTCAGCCTAGACAAAGCGCAAGCAGGGCGCGCTTACACCGAGAAGCTGACCGCCAAGAGGGTGGAGCGCGGTCGCATGCCAGCCGAGCAGCAGTTGCAAACCATGGGCTTGATACATGCCACGGACAACACCGCCGATTTGAAAGACTGCGACCTGATCATCGAAGCCGTGTTTGAAAACCGCGCTTTGAAAGCACAGGTGACACAAGAGGCCGAGGCCATGTTGGCAGCCGATGGCGTGTTTGCTTCCAACACCTCTACCTTGCCCATCAGCGGGCTGGCCACCGCCAGCGCCAAGCCCCATAAGTTTGTCGGACTGCATTTTTTCTCGCCGGTAGACAAGATGAAACTGGTGGAAATCATTCGTGGCGAACACACAGATGATGAGACCATCGCCCGTGCCTACGACTATGTGCTGGCGATTGGCAAAACCCCGATTGTGGTGAACGATTCACGCGGTTTTTTCACCAGCCGCGTGTTTGGCACCTATGTGATGGAAGGCGCGGCCATGTTGGCCGAAGGCATTCCCGCCCCCTTGATTGAGCATGCAGCGGTGATGGCCGGTATGCCTGTCGGGCCGTTGGAAGTGTTGGATGCCACGGCCTTGTCTTTGTCGGTGCATGTGATGGATCAAACCCGCGCTGACTTTGCCGCCGAGGGCCGCAACTACATCGCTACCAGCGGCGAGTTGCTGGTCGAGCGCATGGTGAAAGAATTCAAACGCCAAGGACGCGCGGCTGGCGCCGGTTATTACGACTACCCGGCGGATGGTCCCAAGCGTTTATGGCCGGGCTTGAAAACACATTTTGAAAAACCGTTCACCGCCGACCCTTCGCAAGCCCAAGAAGAGATCAAACAGCGTTTGCTGTATCGCCAAGCCGTGGAGACTGCGCGGTGTTTGCAAGAAAAGGTGTTGACCTCCAGCCACGATGCCAACATCGGATCCATTTTCGGCATTGGTTTTCCGGCGTGGACCGGCGGCGCTTTGCAGTTTGTGTATTCCGAAGGATTGGACACCTTCATCGCCAACTGCGCCGCGCTGGCTGCCAAGCACGGCCCCGGGTTTGAACTGTCCCCTCAGGTGATTGACATCTTGCGCCAAAAACAATTGGGGTCAGGTTCCAATTAATTCAGAACAATTTCAATAAGCCGGTGAGTGCGCCGATGCTGACAACCATCAACGCACCGAGTTTGATGACCATGCGTTGTTCCAGTAGTTGCAAATCTGATTTAGTGGCGAGGTTTTGCAAATTGATGTCGAGTACTTCTGCCATGGCAGAGGCTTGCTCTTCGGCCAGCAAGGGGTCCATGCCGGCTGCTTTCAGGCGTTTCGCGTATTTCAGCGTATCGAAGTTCAGTGTGTTCATGGTGACAAAAGTTTATCGACGATTTACCGCTGAAGCAATGTGATGTATGAACGCCTTGTCCTAAAACAGCCGCTAAAACACAGTCACTCAATCGCCTGATATACCAACTGCTTGATCATGCGACGGTAATACTGACGCTGTGGGCCGGGTGTCTGCGCCATCAACAAACCGATGACTTGCTCTTTGGGGTCGATCCAGAAAAACGTGCCACCGGCACCAGCCCAGGCGTAATCACCTTCAGAGCCCGGCACGCTGGCCATGCCCTGGCCTTGACGCACCATGAAGCCCAGACCAAAGGTATAGCCTTGCACGCCCATGAGCAACTCACCCGGTTGCACAGGCGTGGCCACTTTGGGGCCGAGGTGGTCTGAAGTCATCAGCGCCACGGTGGTGCGGCTGAGGTAACGCTTGCCGTCCAACGTGCCGCCATTGAGCAACATCTGGCAAAAACGCAGATAGTCGTCTGCGGTGGTGGCCAGGCCCGCGCCGCCTGAGTCATTGCCTTGCGCTTTGGTCAAGTCCAGCATGGGCGGAAACGGTTTTTGCGTCAGCGGGTCGATGGCCAGCGGCTCGGCGATGCGCTGTGCTTTGTCAGCAGGCACAACGAAGGAGGTGTCTTTCATGCCCAGCGGTTTGATCAGGCGTTCATCCAGCATCACGCTCAAGGATTTTTTGCCCACCGCTTCGAGCACCCGGCCCAACATGTCGGTGGACAAGCTGTATTCCCAGGTGCTGCCCGGTTGCCATTGCAACGGCGCTTTGGCAAAGGCTTCCACTTGTTGTTCGGGTGTCAGCGTGATCCACTTGGCACCGTTTTCAAGCGAGAACAAGCCTGCATCCACATAGGCTTGGCGGGCCGCAGCAGAACGGGTGAATTCGGCATAGGTCAAGCCCGAGGTGTGACGCAGCAGGTCTTGCACCGTGGTGCCGCGCACCGCAGGCACTGTGCCTTTGCTCGCGTCCATGGGGTCGGCCAGCACGGTTTGCTTGGCCAGTTGCGGCAGGAATTTAGAGACGGGATCAGCCAGTTGCAATTGGCCTTCTTCCACCATCATCATCGCCAGCACCGACACCATGGGTTTGGTCATGGAGTACGCACGGAAGATGGCATCGTGCTTCACGCCAATGTCATCGCTGAACACAACCGCGCCTTTGCGCACCACCATCACCACAGCGCCGGGCATTTGTTTGTTGTCGATCTCTTTTTGAATCACTGGCCGGATGCGCTGCAAGCGCTCGGCGGACATGCCCATGGCAGCAGGCGAGGCGCTGGGCAAGTCTGCGACAGCCAAAGTGGCAAACGACAACACAGCGCAAGCAATCAGGTGACGGCGATTCAATCGGAGTTTCATGGCAGGCCTTTGTGAAAAAAATAATCAGTCAGCGTGGACAGCTTTGCGCAGCACTGCCGCATAGCCGGGTGTGAGTTCCATCTGCGTCCCCAAGCCTTGTTCAATCAACTGCCGGTGGGCGGCTTTGAGCTTCCAACAAGGAACGAAGGTGTACAAATGGTGTTCGAGATGGTAATTCACCCAATAGGGTGCGACGAACGCACGTTCAAACCCATTGGCAAACGTGGTGCGGGTGTTGCGCAAGCGGTCGTGTCTGTCGCCGGTCACAGCGTGTTCGGCGATATTGCGTATGCGGCTGAACAGTTGGTACCAAGTGAGCAGCGGCAACAGCCACATCCAGACAAACAGCATGGGCTGATCTAAGCACCACAGCAGGGTGAACAGCAAGAGGTTGCAAATAAAAAATGCTTTTTCGTGGCGCATCAGTTTGCCTGTGCGCGTGAGCCAACTGCCTTCATCGCCCAAACCAAAACGCATTTGCGCGATGCGTTGCTTGATACCGGTGATGCCAAGCAGGTCACGCAGCACTTTGCGGCGCAGGCTGCGGGCTGAGACTGGAAACGGCGCAGACAACACCAAGTCAGGGTCCTTGTCTTGCTGGGTGTGGCGATGGTGGCTCAGGTGGTAAGGGCGGTAGTCAAACAAATGCGCACCTACCGCGCCGCCGCACAGCCAATGTCCGGCCAAATCGTTCCAGTGGGTGTGGCGCATCAACACCCGGTGCGCGGCATCGTGCATCAAGATGCTCAAACCCAGTTGCCGCCCGCCAATCAAAGCGCTGCAAACCACAAACGTGAACGGGTTAGGCCAATATGCAAACACCGCCATGCACAGCGCAATCACCACCCAAGCGTGCAGCACCAGCAGCGTGCCCACGACATCAGAGCGGGTGCGCAAACGCTGGTTATCTTGTGTGCTCAAGAGTGTGGTCGCGGGGGTGGCAGGGCGGTTGTTCATGGGAATGGTTAGAAAGACTGAGCCAAACCGCCCATGCGTTTTGCAATCGCTTGAAACTCAGCGACCGTGTCTTCAATGATGGCAGCCACGCTTTTCACCTCGTGAATCAAACCTGCGGATTGTCCTGCCAGTGCAGGTGCGGCATTCATATTGCCGCCGAAGTACACGTCTTGGATGCCTTTGAACGCATCCGGTCCCATTAACCCGGCTTCGTGAATGGCCGCAGTTAAATCGGCTTTCAAAGCGCGTATGCAAGGCGATGATTTGGTGTTGAGCATGTAAGTGCCGGTCGCCGCTGCATCAATGATGGCTTGTTTGTAATTGGCATGCACTGGGCTCTCGGCGCTGGCGACAAAGCGAGTGCCCATTTGTATGGCTTCTGCACCCAAGGCGAAGGCCGCCGCCATGCCTCTGCCGTCCACAATTCCACCGGCGGCAATCATGGGTATGTCGGTTTTTTCGCGTATGGCTTGCAGCAACACCAGCGTGCTTACCTCTTCTGGGTTTTTGAAGCCACCGCCTTCAGCGCCTTCCACCACCAATCCATCCACACCGGCATCCACGCATTTCATGGCCGCATCCAAAGTGGGCACCGCGTGGTAAACAACCATGCCAGCGGCTTTGAGTGTGGCCATGAATTTGGCCGGGCTACCAGCCGAAGTGGTGACAAAGCGTATGCCGGATTCGCACACATAGCGCAGCATGGCCTC
>CANNRV010000127.1 GCA_947508145.1 Comamonadaceae bacterium | reverse complement strand
GATGCAAAGTCTGGCCAGACAACACCCCGGTGCCACATGGTGAACACGGCGGTGGCCGGGCTTGCATTGCCTCACGGGCCATTGGCATTGCCCGAGGTACACGAGCCAGGTTATGCCATTTGGCATCTGCTTGAATCAGTGTGTGATCCGGAAATCCCGGTCTTGTCGCTGCGGGACATTGGCGTGCTCAGAGCGGTTTTGCCCGGTGAGTCGGCATGGCGCATCGTCATCACCCCCACTTACAACGGTTGCCCGGCCATCTCGCAAATGCAAGACGATATCCAAAGCTGTTTGCATCAAGCGGGTTACCAAGCCGAGGTGATGACGTGTTTGTCTCCGGCCTGGTCCAGCGACTGGATCACAGAGCCAGGCAAGCAAAAACTGCATGCCTATGGCATTGCACCACCGCATGCGCTGTCTACATCAAGCAATGAAAAACGCATCACCTGGGCATCTGCATCAACACAGCGCACGGTTCATTGCCCGCAATGCGGTTCGGCCAACACCACCGAAACTTCGCACTTTGGCTCCACAGCTTGCAAGGCCATGTACACCTGCTTGTCTTGTTTGGAACCCTTTGACTATTTCAAACCTTATTGATACGTGGCTTATGTCAGAACACAGAAATTTTCATGCATTGACCATCACGCGGGTGCGACCCGAAGCCGGTGGCTCGGTGGCAGTCACGTTTACTGTACCCGCTGATCTGAAGAGCTTGTTTGCATTTCAACCCGGTCAGTACCTGACAGTGAAAGCTTTGATTGACGGGCATGAGGTCAGACGCAGTTATTCCATTTCCAGCAGCCGACAGCGTTATGACAACAGCCATGAATTGGAGATTGGCATACGCGCTGTGACAGGCGGCGTGTTTTCAAACTGGGCGGTCAATGCGCTTCACGCAGGTGGTAGCTTGTCCGTCATGCCACCCCAAGGTCGGTTTGTCTGTCAACAACCGCTGGCGAAGCACCGCGCAGCCTTTGCCAGCGGTTCCGGCATCACCCCGGTGTTGTCCATCATGGCCAGTTGTTTGGCGCAGGAAGCCGACTCGCGATTCACATTGGTTTATGGCAACCGCAACATGGCCAGTGTGATGTTCAATGAAGCCTTGCAGGATTTGAAGGACAGCTACACGGACCGGGTCACGCTGGTGCATGTGTTGTCTCGTCAAGCGCAAGACATTGAATTGCTGCAAGGGCGTTTAGACATCAGCAAAGTGACCGAACTCTTGAACACCGTGTTGCCGCCAGACAGCTTGGATGAGGTGTTCGTCTGCGGGCCCCAGGGCATGATGGACGACACATGCAATGCGTTGATGCAAGCAGGTGTGTCGGCTGAGCGTATTCAGAGCGAACGTTTTGCAAGCACTGAGCATGCACACCGACCCGCTGTTGCTCCCACTGCTGAGGTGAAAGACGACACACGCAGCATCGCCTTGACCTTGGTGCTCGACGGCAAGCAACACCAGTTGCGCATGAACGCGGATGAAAAAATTCTGGATGTGGGCTTGGCCGCCGGGTTGGATTTGCCTTATTCCTGCCGGGGCGGTGTGTGTTGCACCTGCCGCGCCAAAGTCATGCAAGGCAGCGTGGCCATGGAAAAAAACTTCACCTTGGAAGAATGGGAAACCCAACAAGGCTTTGTCTTGTCATGCCAATCCAAACCGACCAGTGCCAGTGTCACCCTGAGTTTTGACGAACGCTGACACAGCTTTCACAGGGAAGACCTGCCAAAGGCATATACCCGTCGTTGACGGGTGCATTCGATTGTCAGATGCGGCCAGCAATTTGCTGAATTAATATGCACCGAACTTTGGGGGACGGACGCTATGTCGCTGCGAGCATTCTGTATATCGTTGGTGTGGATTTGCTCTGGCTTGGCGCGTGCCCAGGACTTGCCATCGCTGCACAACTGGTCTGTTGAACACCCCGGCTGGAAAGAAGACAAGGCCGAGTTGTCCTATGTGGCCAGCCGCTGCGCCACCATGTTCGAGACGATTGGCAATTATTTTTCAATGCACCCTGTGCATGAAGAACAGCGCCGCAGCGCGAATGCGTATTTGTCTCACAGCGATATTTATGCTCGCATTGGCTATTTCCTCAGCATTAAAAATGGGGTGTCACAAGCCGAAGCGGTGCAGCGGCAAAGAGCTTTCAGCCAGGACTTCAGCGCTCAGATGCATGACAACTTGCGTCAGCACAATAACCTGATGGTGCCGCCGCTCAGTTTGGATTTGGAAATTTGCATGGTGAATTTCAGATTCGCTGAATTGCAGGCCAGGTCGCTGGAAGCAGAATTTGCCAAGCCCGGGCTGACAGCGAATGCTGTGGGCTTGCTGCAAAATGGTTTTGACGTGGACGCATTGAACAGCATCTGGGCATACATCAAATTGCAAACCGGTGCCCCGGCTGATGCACAACTGCCCCGCTTGGTGATTCAACCCAATTTGCCCACCAATGCCCGCATGGTGTTTGAGTTTCCTTCTGAAGACCAGCCTTTGAACGGATTGCAAATCAATGTGTCACCCAGAACATTGCAGGCCTGGAGCCGCTCTATGGTGAATTGGGCCTTGGGCCATGAGTTGGTTCACTATGCCTTGTTGATGCGTGAAAACCAATGGACACCGAAAGTCATTTACAAAAACAGCATCAAGCACCATTGCAACCCTGAGTTTTTGCGACTGACGGGTGAGATTGCAGATTTGATTTCAGACACACAGGCACCGGGGCGCGAGCGCTTGCGCATGTACTCCGAGGTATTTAGAAGCTGTACCCGGCATCCGGATCAATAAGCAAGCCAACTTTGCCCTGCACCCAGCAGCGTGGCTATGCCCAAGCCCGCAAAAATTGCTGCGGCAATCCGGTGAACCAGTTGCATGGGAATGCGACCGGCCAGCTTGTCGCCAATGAACACCGCAGGCACATCGGCAATCAGCATGCCAAGAGTGGTACCTGCCACCACCATCAGCGGGGACGCATAGTGCGCTGCCAGTGCCACCGTGGCGATTTGGGTTTTGTCGCCCGTTTCCGCCAGAAAAAACGTGACCAGCGTGGCACCGAACACACCCAACTTGAGGGCAACTGCTGTTTCTTCCTCTTCGATTTTGTCGGGGATCAAAGTCCACACGGCCATGCCTATGAAAGACGCGCCCAACACCCAACGCAAAATGTAAGGATCGACCATGGCGGTGATCCACGCGCCCAGTGCACCGGCTATGCCGTGGTTTAGCACGGTGGCTACAAATATGCCCGCAATAATGGGCAGCGGTTTTTTGAAGCGAGCCGCGAGAATAAAAGCCAGCAATTGGGTTTTGTCACCGATTTCAGCGAGTGCCACCACGCCGGTGGAGATAAGCAATGATTCCAAAATAACTTTCTGTTGTGGTCAATGTGAGTACTGCAATTTTAGGTTTGCATTGTCAGTGTTGAATTGATGTGCATCAAGCTGGGCCCCACAGCCACCACCCGGCCAGAAGCAACACCAGCGCCCAGGCCAGCAACACCAGTAACACGCCCCAGCGGCTGACGGGTTTGCGTCCATGGGCCAGCAACCACGCCTGGGCCAGCACCCGGCAATCGGCGATCACTTCAGCAGGCAACAACTTAACCGCCAACCAAATGGCGGCGGGCAACAAAATCGCATCGTCCAAATAACCCAGCACCGGGATGAAGTCCGGGATCAAATCAATCGGGCTCAGGGCATAGCTGACTGCAAACAGGGAAATCATTTTCGGCAGCCACGGGGTTCGCGGGTCGCGGTAAGCAAACCACAGCATCACCGCGTCTTGTTTGATGCGCTTGGCCCAAACACGGACAGCACTTAACCAAGACATGATCACTGGCCTGCACGCACTCGGTTGAACAATTCGCGCAAGGCTGCGTCCACAGTGCTGTTGGCTTGCTGCTCGCAGTGTTGGTTCAACCATTCCACGATGGCTTCATTGGCAGGCAGTTGGGCATACATGTCCACGCCATTGATTGCTTTGGCCGCATCGCTCAAACCGCTGAGGTAGCCATACACCCACTCACGTTGCACCACGCTGCTGAGATTGGCCTTGCGGGCCGTGTTCCATGCGCTGCATGGCCGCGCGGCTGTGTCCATGGCATGCACTTCACTTGCAAACAAACAAACCGACACCATCAATGGCAAAAAATATTTCAAGCTGAATCCTTGGTGAATACATCCAATGATGAATGAATAAGAATTCATTCGTGGTTTAAAGCAAGCAAAACCTGATGCTGAAACTCAACACACAAGCTGTTGCATACTGAAGAGAGCATGGACTTATATTAAGCGAATGGACAGACTGCAAAACATAGAGACCTTTGTGCGTGTCGCGCAAACACAAAGCTTCGCCGAGGCCGCCAGGCAATTGCGGGTGTCCAAGTCAGTGGTGACCACGCGGGTGAAGCAACTCGAAGACTATTTGGGCGCGGCTTTGTTTCATCGCAGCACGCGGCTGGTGCGCTTGAGTGAACTCGGGCAAACCTTTTTGCGCGACTGCACCGAACTGGTATCGCAGGCCAACAGCGTGGTCGACCAAATGCGCGACGTGCAAACCAAACCCGCCGGTACCTTGCGGGTGCATGCATTGACTGGTTTGGTGTTGGGCAATTTCGCTTCCTTGCTGCACCAGTTTCAAACGGCATACCCGGATATCCGCATGGACTTGATCGTCAGCGATGTGGTGGTAGATCCGGTCAAAGCAGGCGTGGATTGCGCCTTGCAAATCTTTCCTCCCAACTCGGACGAGTTGATTTCACGCAAACTGTTTCCTGTGCGCCGGGTGTTTTGCGCCACGCCGCAGTATTTGCAAACGCATGAAACCCCGCAGTCACCTCGCGACTTGCATAAACACAAGCTGGGTTTGTATTCGGGCTATCCCACGCGGGACCAATGGACCTTTTACCACCAAGGCGAATCGCTGACCATGTATTTGTCCGCCAGTTTGTTGACCAACAGCGTGCATTTGTTGCGTGAATACGCCTTGGCCCACGCTGGCATCGTGTGTTTGCCCACCTTGGTGGCTGGCGAAGACATTTTGAAAGGCCGTTTGCAAGTGGTCATGCCAGAACATTTGCTGTCTTCGTTTTCGTTGAGTGCGGTATATGCAGGCACGTCACGCCATGCGGTGAAGTTGAATTTATTCATTGAACATATCGCCAACAAATTCACCCGCGAACCGCCGTGGGATGCAGATTTGATCGCCAAGGGTTTGATACCAGAGACCTTGATCTCCACCTGAGCCCACGCACAGGCTTTCGGGTTAACCCGATATATTGTTCGGTTATGGCGAACAATCTACTTTTTAACTGAGGTCTACCGCCTGCAGTCCGCCAGGCCTACAGTCTGACTACCCCATTTGTTTGATGGCAGACATGCCGAGGAGACCATGCGATGACCGTGAATTACCACACCCACTTCGGCTCGCTCAAGAGCTATGAAAAAGGCCGCGTCGAGCCTATCGATGACGATGTCAAACATTACGCGTTTTCAAATTGCTTTGAAATCGCCAGCAAGTCCAAGCCCTATGAAAAAGTGGTGTTCGGACAAAACCAAATTTATGTGTTGGAGACCTTGCGTGCCGAAGGCACTTCACCTTGGTACACCTGCGCGCATGATGAATTTGCGCTCAGCATGGATGGCGATGTAGAGATTCACCTCATCAAATTAGACGCTGCCCAAACCGTCAAAGACGAAAACAAAAACGGCGCAGTGCTGGTGCAAGGCGAGCCCCAAGGTGTCAAGATGGGCTGGATGAAGATCAAGCGCGGTCACCAGGCCCTGCTGCCAAAAAACACCGCCTACCAATTCAAAAGCGCCCAAGCCGGTGTATTGATATTGCAAACATGCAAAGGCGATTTGTCGGTT
>CANNRV010000126.1 GCA_947508145.1 Comamonadaceae bacterium | reverse complement strand
TGCAAAACCGCCCGGCCTTGCTGGATGTGCTGGTCACGCCTGAAGCAGAATCTTCTGACGCGAAATCGGGTCTTGCATGGGTACCGGACCTGCAAGCACTGACGGCGTGGGATGATGCTGAAAGAAAATGGCGCACTGCGTCAGAATAAACAGATCACGAATAGAAATTGACTAAGGTTTTGAATGAAGATTTTGTCTGTGCAACCCAATCTGGTCGAGCAAGTTCACGAGGCCATACTGTTGGAGATTTCAGCCGGCAAACTGACCCCGGGCACACGCATCATTCAGGAACAAATCGCCAGTGAATTAGGTGTCTCCCGCCAACCGGTGCAACAGGCTTTGCTGTTGTTACGTAACCAGGGCTTGTTGCGCGATGCACCCGGAAGAGGTTTGATCGTCGCACCTTTGGACCCGGACTACATCCGCCAAATGTATGAAGTGCGTGCCGTGCTCGAAGGCCTGGCATTTCGCAAAGCGGCTGAAAACAATGCAGGACAGGCTTTGACCGAAGGCTCGAAATTGATTCAACAAGGCCGACAGGCGGTGAAAAGCGGTCAGGTCACGCAGTTGATTAGCGCGGACATGGCGTTTCATCACTTCGTCTATAGCTTGTCAGACAACCTGTTGGTAGCCCCCACCATGGACGCCCACTGGACTTATACGCAACGCGTCATGGGTGAAGTGCTGATGCGAGACGAAAAGCCCCGTGATATTTGGGACCAGCATGAAGAATTGCTGCAAGCGGTGGCAGCGGGTGACGGCGCAGCCGCCGAGCAAAAAGCACGCGAACACATCACGCAAACCGCCAACTTCATCATTGCGCGGCTGGCTTCTATTTAACCCGTACCGCTTCCACTTCACCACGTGTTACGCAGTTCGCGCAACTTGGTGAACACCGTTTCTTCATCCCATTGAGTGCGAAGTTCAGGAAAAGTTATTTGCAATTGCGCTTTCACGCTTTGGCTGTCCAACCTGAAAAATGTGTTGATCTCGCGCTCTGTTTGCAAGCTACTGACATAGGCGTGGTTCACATCCTGGTCGCTGACTTGTTTTAAAAGCGTCGCGGCTTTTTCATTGTCCGGCTCGCGGCTCAGCGTAAAACGCAAATTGTTTTCAATGTAATCATGCCCCGGGTAAATCAGCGTGTTGGCAGGCAATCTGTTTAATTGCTGCGTGAACGTGTGAAACATAGACTGCACATTGCCGCCGTTGTGGCAATTGCCTGCACCTGCATTGAACAAGGTGTCACCGGAAAACAGCGCGGGCTGATCGGTGTGCGAGCGCAAACAGATATGACACATGGTGTGTCCCGGCGTGTCTAAGGCTTCCAGCTCTACCGTCTTGCCCACTTTGATGATGTCGCCTGCGATCAATCCACGAAACATGCCTGCAATGGCGTGACCGGCTTTGGCATGGGCCAGCACCTTGGCGCCGGTGGCATCCACCACCGCCTGGTTACCGCCGGTGTGGTCATGGTGTTCATGCGTGTTCAAAATTTGCGTGATGCTCCAACCCTGTGCTTTGGCGGTCTGCAAGCACTTGGCGCTGTCCAAGGGATCAATCGCTAAAGCCTCACCGGTTTCGCTGCAAGCAATCAGGTAATTGAAGTTTCGGTAGGCGTTAGCAGTCCAGATTTGTTTAACGATCATGCTCATAGTTCATTAACCACGCTGAGTTGTATGTTGGGTGACAAGCTTGCGTCTATTGTTTCATCATTTGGTCACACAGCCTTCATATGCTTGCATGCAAACAGTTGCAGACCCTGCACTGTTGTTCAATATCTTCCTATGGGGAATGCATGCATTACAGAGCGGTATTTATCTCTGATCTGCACCTGGGCACACCGGGCTGTCAGGCTGAAGCATTGTTGGATTTTTTAAAGTCTCACACCAGCGACACCTTGTATTTGGTCGGCGATATCGTCGACGGTTGGCAACTCAGACGCAAATGGTATTGGCCGCAAGCGCACAACGATGTGGTGCAAAAACTCTTGCGCCGGGTGCGCAAAGGCAGCCGCGTGGTCTATATACCGGGCAACCATGACGAATTCGCGCGTGATTTTGTGGAACACCATTTCGGCGGCATTGAAGTGATGGAAGAAACCACACACACCTTGTTGGATGGACGCAAGCTGTGGCTGATACACGGCGATTATTTCGATGCGGTGGTGCAGTACGCCAAATGGCTGGCCTATGTGGGCGACACTTTGTATGAATGGACATTGCGCTTGAACCGCCACTTCAACCGCTTGCGCGCCCGCCTTGGCATGCGTTACTGGTCCTTGTCTGCGTTTCTCAAAGGCAAGGTCAAAAAGGCGCTGAACTTTGTGACCGACTTCGAAAACGCCGTGGCGCAAGAAGCCCGCAAACGCGGCTACCAAGGCGTGGTCTGCGGCCATATACACCGCGCAGAAATACGCATGATTGATGGCATTTTGTATTGCAACGACGGCGACTGGGTGGAAAGCCGTTCAGCACTGGTTGAACATGTGGATGGTCATCTGGAATTGATCTTCTGGGACCAGGAATTGGATTTCACGCCCGCCAAATTGCGTGTCGTGCCGCAAGCTGCCAGCCTGGTGGCGGAACCTGTCAGCCTGGTGCCCTGACCCCGACTGTGCCAGTACTTCAGCGCGGGTTTTATGTCTTGA
Source organism: Comamonadaceae bacterium (assembly GCA_947508145.1). Classification (GTDB taxonomy): domain Bacteria; phylum Pseudomonadota; class Gammaproteobacteria; order Burkholderiales; family Burkholderiaceae_C; genus Limnohabitans. Next base: position 3,307 of record CANNRV010000126.1, on the reverse strand, counting down.
TTGCTGCGCAGTTTGCGTCAGCCTTGGCGGACAACGCCTTGCTGTTGCTGGTGATTGCCTTATTACAAGTCCAAGGCTGGGCCGCGTTTTGGATTCCCTTGCTCAAGCTGATGTTCACACTGTCTTACGTGCTGTGCGGACCTTGGGTAGGCGCATGGTCTGACAGCTTGCCCAAACAAAAAGTGATGATGCAGGCCAATGGCTTGAAGTTCGCTGCATGTGCTTGTTTGTTGATGGGATTAAACCCCGTGCTGGTGTATGCCATCACCGGTTTAGGGGCTGCGATTTACGCTCCTGCCAAATACGGTTTGATCACCGAAATGGCGGACACCAAACAACTGGTGCATGCGAATGCGTGGATAGAAGTCAGCGCGATTTGCGCCGCCTTGTTCGGCGTGATGTTGGGCGGCGCAGGCGTGTCAGATGCATGGTTGAACTCGTCTGTTCACAGCCACTTATCGCAGTGGTTACCTGATGACAGTTTGTATGCCGTCTCGGTTGCGCTGGTGTGTTGTCTGTACCTGGTCTCTGCGCTGCTGAATGTCTTTATTCCCGACAGCGGCAAACGCTATGCGGCCAACAACTGGCAAGTGAAAACGGTTTGGCAAACTTTTTACCAGGACCAACGCAGCTTGTGGCGTGATCCGCTGGGCGGCATCAGTTTGTCGGTGACCAGTTTGCTGTGGGGCGTGGCTGCCTGCATGCAATTGCTGGTGTTGGCCTGGGCACAACAGATGCTGGACTTGAACTTGTCGCAGGCCGCCTATTTGCAGGCCAGCACGGCCATCGGTATCATGGCCGGTGCTGTGTTGGCTGCACGCTGTGTATCACTCGAGTCTGCGCCCGGTGTCATGAAAGCCGGTCTTGCATTGGGCCTTATGCTGCCAATGATGTTGCTGGTTCACGATTGGCCATGGGCATTGTTGCTGACACTCGGTTTGGGGATGTTGAGCGGATTTTTTGTGGTGCCCATGAATGCCATGCTTCAAGCGCGTGGCGTGCAGTTGCTCAGTGCCGGGCGTTCTATCGCTGTGCAAAACACCTGCGAAAACGCCAGCATTTTGTTGATGCTGAGTGCCTACAGCCTGCTGAGCTATGCGCAATGGCCGGTGCACCAATTGATCCTGGCATTGGCTGCATTGATACTTATTGGCATGGCGCACAGCATGTGGCGTTACCGGAGGCTTGGCTTAAGCACCGCTTGAAGTTTCAGGCAACTGCATCAAGGCTTCACCCATCTTCAGCACTTTTCCTTCGTGCATGCCCGGCACAAAACTGAACGACTTCGGCACAAATACCAAAATGGTTGAACCGTGTTGGAACCAACCCAACTCCTCACCCTTTTCAAACGCTGCATCACAGCGCACATCCTGCGGGCCGCGACACACCTCGCGCAACAAACCCTCCAAGGCATGCAAGCGAATACTGGCCACCAACACTGCGGCCACCGGCACCAAGGCCACCGGGTAAGCCTGTGGGCCTATTTCCGTTTCCAGCAAGGCGCGTTCGTTTTTGCAAAATAATTTTTCAACCCGCTTCAATGCAATCGGGTTGACGTTCCAGGTGTCGCCGCTGAAATACTGCACACGTTTGAGCTTGCCTTGGTAGGGCGCATGAAAACGGTGGTACATGTAAGAGGTGATGCGTATCGTCATGTACCAACCATCCTGCCAATGCGCAGCAGATGCTTGATCGCCCAATAAGTCTTGCAAGCTATAAGGAAAACCTTTGGCTTGAAACACCTGCCCTTGCTCCACCCGCCCCATGGCACCCACAATGCCATCGCACGGACTGGTCAACACATCAGGCGACATGTCTATGTGTCTGGCCCCGGGTTTGAGTTCGCGGATAAAGCAGTCGTGCAAACTGTCAAACCGTGTTTTCTTCGCTTCGGTTAAATCCAGATGAGCAATACTTTTCCATACAGCCAATGAGGCGTCTCTGACCCAAGGATGCTTGATTTGACTGAACCAACCCATGAAGCGGGTCAAGGCCAAACGCGGTATCCGGTTGGTCAATAAAAAGTTCAAGTCCTCATTGACAGCTATTTTTTGAAACAAATCACGAACAGTCATCATTTTTTAACCCAGTCGTCATACAAAGGAGGTTTTGAAAGGAAACGATTGATGGAGCCACTCAATACATTGACTTTGAGCGCCACTGCGCTGGCCAGTCTGCTGTTGCTGAAAAAATTGCACCAGCGTCTGCAACTGTCGATGGCCAAACACCCATCCTTGGGCGGGCATTTGCGCATGTCCAAGCGGGTTGCCAAATGGATACCCGCCTACAGCTATGCCGGGGAAGATTGGTTTGCTGCGGACCATGCACCGCAGACCGTGGTGACTCAACGCCAGCAAGCCTTGGCTGCCTTGGCGCAACGCTTGCACTCGCGCAGTCCGCACACACTGGCCCTGTCCGCGCAAGTCAAGCCCATGGTGTCCGACTTGCAACTGATCAGCCAATACCGTGTGCCTTTCCAATTTCGCGAGCAACTCAGCCAACACATCACGCTGGGCAGTTTCTGGCGCGAAAGCGGTGGCGTGTATTTGACCGATTTGGATGGCAACCGGTTTTTGGATGTCACCGGCTCGTATGGTGTCAATCTGTTCGGTCTGGATTTTTACAAGCAATGCATTGCAGAAGGTGTTGCGCGTGCTGAGGCACTGGGCCCGGTACTGGGTTCGTACCACCCTTGCGTGTTGGATAACGTCAAGCGTTTGTGCGAGATATCCGGCATGCAAGAAGTCTCCTTCCACATGTCGGGCACAGAAGCGGTGATGCAAGCGGTTCGCCTGGCGCGCTACCACAGCCGCAAGCGAAAAATCGTTCGTTTCACCGGTGCGTATCACGGCTGGTGGGACGATGTGCAACCCGGCCCGGGCAACCCCATGCCGCCGTCGTCTGACACATTGACTTTGAACGATATGCACCCCAACACCTTGCGCGTGCTGCGCAACCGAAACGACATTGCGTGTGTGTTGGTGAACCCGCTGCAAGCCATGCACCCGAATAAATCGGCACCGACTGACTCCACATTGGTGGATGGCAGTCGCAGCATTCATTACGACCGGCAGGCGTACACCGACTGGTTGCAACAGTTGCGACAAGTGTGCACAGACAAAGGCATTGCGCTCATCATGGACGAAGTGTTTCTGGGTTTCAGACTCGCACCCGGCGGCGCACAGGAATACTTCAAGGTCAAAGCAGACTTGGTGACCTATGGCAAAACACTGGGCGGTGGACTGCCCGTGGGTGTGATTTGCGGCATGTCTCAATGGATGAAGCGGTTTGACGACAAGCGCCCCGC